>WJLY01000066.1 GCA_014728245.1 Candidatus Effluviviaceae Genus IV sp. | reverse complement strand
GGGGGGAATCATGCTTCAGAAGCCGCGGAGTCTGGAGGCGGCCGTACTGGGAGCGCTGCTGTGCGTCGGCCTGATCCTGCTGGGGGTCTTCACGATGCAAGGGATCGTGAAGCTGCGCGCGCTCGACCGGGTGGTCACCGTGAAGGGTCTCTCAGAGCGCGAGGTGCCCTCCGACATCGCGATCTGGCCCATAAAGTTCACCGAGGCGGGAAACGACGTGAGCGCGCTCTATACGGACATACAGAACAAGAACGCGCTCGTCGTGGAGTTTCTCGAGGACAGAGGTTTCCGCGAGGACGAGATCACCGTGTCGGTACCATCCATCAACGACAGGCAGGCGCAGGGCTACGGCGGCTCGCAGCCGCTCGAGTATCGTTACTACGGAAGCTCCATCATCACGGTCTACTCGATGAGGGTTGATGAGGTCCGCGAGGCGATGTCGAGCATCGCCGATCTCGGGAAGCAGGGCATCGTCATAGCGGGTCAGGAGTACGATGCCAGGACCGAGTTCCTCTTCACGGGCCTTAACGACCTGAAGCCGGACATGATCGAGGAAGCGACCAGGAACGCGCGAGAGGTTGCGGAGAAGTTCGCCGCGGACTCCGAGAGCCGCCTGGGGAAGATCAGGACGGCGTCGCAGGGGCAGTTCAGCATACGGGACCGCGACAGCAACACGCCGCACATCAAGAGGGTCAGGGTAGTCTCCACCATTACCTACTACCTGTCCGACTAGGTTGGACGCAACTCCGGGTAGGTACTCGTATCCGCCCGCGAGAAGGCAGGAGAGGCCTGATGGGCGAAGACAAGAAGGCTCGGAAGGCAGAGCTCAAGGCCGAGAAGAAGAGAGCCAAGGCCGAGGCCAAGCGGGCGAAGTCAGAGTCTCACACATCCGGATCCGGGAAGAGCGGTGACCTGGCGTCGCCTGCCGAGTCCCAGGTCGGTTCGCCGGTGTCGCGCGGAAGCTCTTCGCGAGCCCCGCTGCGGCGGCTCGTAGGTCAGGGCGTCTTCCAGCTGGTCATCAAGATCGTCGCGGGACTGATCGTTGCGTACGTCCTCTTCAGGCTGGGAATGCGCCAGTAGTTTGCCGTCGGCGCTCCGCGATCGGCGCGCCTCCGTAGAGACATGCGGTTCCGCGAGGGCCCGCGGCTCCGGCAGGATGGTGGGATAGAGAAAGGGAGAACAGGATGACCATGAGCGGGAAGCAGCGCGAGCTTTGTGAAACTCACGACTTCGATTTCTCCGGTCTCTCTGCCCTCTATATGAACTGTACCCTGAAGCCCACGGGAGTTCCGTCCCACACCGAGGCGCTGATAGGAGTCTCCGAGGCGATAATGGAGGCGAACGGCGTCGCGACCGAGGTGCTGCGACCGGTCGACTTCGACATCGCGCCGGGCGTCTACCCGGACATGACGGAGCACGGCTTCGACAGAGACGAGTGGCCGGGACTCTTCGAGAAGGTGATGGCTGCAGACATCGTCGTAGTGGGCACTCCCATCTGGTTGGGGGAGGAGAGTTCGGTCTGCCGGCGTCTCATCGAGAGGCTCTACAGCGAGTCGGGCAAGCTCAACGAAGAGGGGCAGTACATCTACTACGGCCGCGTCGGCGGGTGCATCGTGACAGGGAACGAGGACGGCGTGAAGCACTGCGGGATGACCGTGCTCTACGCGCTGCAGCACCTCGGCTTCTGCATTCCTCCGCAGGCCGACGCCGGGTGGATAGGCGAGGTGGGGCCCGGGCCTTCATACGCGGACGAGGGCTCCGGCGGACCGCAGAACGACTTCACGCAACGCAACACGACCTTCATGACGTGGAACCTCCTGCACCTGGCGAGGCTCCTCAAGAACGCCGGCGGCATTCCGGCGCACGGCAACCAGCGGAGCGCCTGGGACGCTGGCTGCCGGTTCGACCATCCGAACCCGGAGTACCGGTAGTCGCGAAGCGGGCCGAGTGGACAGACCCGATCGCAGTCTGTATACTGGCCCATGCTCAGGCTCACCGGCATATCCAAGTCCTTCCGAGAAGAGACCGCGCTCAGAGACATCAGTCTCGAGTTCGCCTCCGGCGAGACGACCGTGCTCATCGGGCCGTCGGGCTGCGGTAAGTCGACCCTCCTGCGTATCATCGTCGGCCTGGTGAGTCCCGACTCCGGCACGGTGGAGCTCGACGGGCGCGAGATGCATCCCGAGATGATGCTCGAGGAGCGACGCTCGATGGGCTACGTGATCCAGGAGGGCGGGCTCTTCCCACATCTCACTGCGCGGCAGAACGTGACCCTCGCCGCGGAGACCTGGGGCCGGGGGCGCGACCGCATCGACGCGCGTGTCGGCGAGCTCTGCCGCCTGACCCACATGCCCGCTGAGCTCATGTCGCGCTATCCCGCGCAGCTGTCGGGGGGCCAGCGCCAGCGAGTGAGCCTCATGAGGGCCCTCATGCTCGACCCCGAGCTCCTCCTCCTGGACGAGCCCCTGGGAGCGCTCGATCCCATGATAAGAGCCGACCTTCAGAAGGACCTCAGGGAGATCTTCAGGCGCCTGGAGAAGACCGTGATCATGGTGACGCACGACATGGGCGAGGCCGCGTACTTCGGCGACACGATCGCCATCATGCGCGAGGGGCGTATCGTGCAGACGGGGACGCTCGAGGACCTGATCGAGCGCCCGAGCGACGCGTTCGTGACGCGCTTCATACGCGCCCAGAGGAGCCCTCTGGAGGAGGTGTCGCGGTGAGGAAGCCCGGAGGGTCACTCTTGGACCCGCTTCGTGTGGCCGACGCTTCATCCGCGCTTGCGCGTCGCGCGGTGGGCAGTGCGCTGGTTCTCGTCCTGCTCGCCCCTGGCGTGGAACCTGCTCGCGGAGCGGTGGAAGCGAGTTCGGCGGGAGCGCCGGTCGAGGTTGAAAGTGCGGCTTCGGTCACGGTCGGCTCCAAGAAGTTTACGGAGAATGTGATCCTGGGTGAGCTCGCGGCGCACCTCGCGCGCGACGAGGGGCTTCCGGCAAAGCACCTGCGCGAGCTGGGTGGCACGCGCATCCTCTGGAACGCCCTCGTGGCAGGCGAGGTCGACGTGTACCCGGAGTACACGGGCACGATCCGCGAGGAGATACTGCACGGCGTTGAGATCCCGCCGGGCGCGACGCTCGAAGACGTGCTGGCGGGCTACGGGGTAGCGATGAGCCCGCCCCTGGGGTTCAACAACACCTACGCGATAGGGATGAAGCGCGGACTCGCGGACTCGCTTGGGCTCTCTACGATATCCGGACTGCGGCGGCATCCGGGGCTGGTCATCGGGTTCACGAACGAGTTCCTCGACCGGGCGGACGGCTGGCCCGGGCTACAGAGCCGGTACGGTCTTCCTCATGAGGACGTGCGCGGTCTCGACCATGATCTTGCCTACCGCGGCCTGGCCGCGGGGTCGATAGACGTGATCGACATGTACTCCACGGACGCCGAAATACTCTACTACGACCTCGTGGAGCTTGAGGACGACCTCTCATACTTCCCGGTGTACGAGGCCGTCTATCTGTACCGTGAGGAACTCGCGCGGAGCGCGCCGGGATTCGTGGGGAGGCTCCACGGTCTCGAAGACGCGGTCCCCGCCGAGACCATGGTCGAGATGAACGCCCGGGCGAAGCTCGACAGGGTCGCCGAGACGCGCGTGGCCGCCGACTTCCTCGCCGAACACCAGGGTCTCGAGGTTGAGACCGGGACCGAGGGGTTCTGGGCGCGGCTTGCGCGCACGACCGCAGATCACCTGACGCTCGTCGCGATCTCCCTCTCCGCGGCTATACTCATCGCCGTGCCGTTGGGGATCGCCGCGGTCAGACACGAGAGACTGGGCAGGGCCATCCTTGGGGTCTCCGCCGTCATCCAGACGATCCCGTCACTTGCGCTGCTCGTTCTCATGATCCCGCTCATGGGTATAGGCGGCCCTCCCGCTATTCTAGCGCTCTTTCTCTACAGCCTTCTTCCTATCGTGCGTAACACGCACTCGGGCCTGAGCGGCATCCCGGCGTCCATAAGTGACTCTGCGCTCGCCCTGGGTCTCCCCGGCGGCGTAAGGCTCAGGCGCATCGAGCTCCCGATGGCGAGTCGTTCCATCCTCGCGGGCATCAAAACCGCAGCGGTGATAAACGTGGGTACGGCAACGCTCGGCGCGTTGATAGGCGCCGGCGGCTATGGCCAGCCGATACTCACCGGCATCAGGCTCGACAACACGCAGCTCATACTCGAGGGAGCGGTCCCCGCGGCGCTTCTGGCACTTCTCGTCACGGGGCTCTTCGACCTGCTGGAACTGGTGCTGGTGCCGCGCGGCCTGAGGCTCAAGAGCGGGGAGGAGTAACCAGGTGCAGACGGGCGACGTGGCGCAGGAGCATCTTTCGGACGGCATGGCGGGCGCGTGCCTGGACGCGGAGATGCCGCCGAGCGGGGCAGACACCCGGTTCGCGAGGGACGTGGCAGCGGGACTTACGGCCTCGCGGAAGAGGATCCCGTGCGTCTACCTCTACGACGCGCGGGGGTCGCGCCTCTTCGAGCACATCACGCGTCTTCCGGAGTACTACCTCACGCGCGTCGAGTCGGAGATCATCCTGGACAGCGCGGCCGAGATCGCCTCGGGCCCCCGAGGTCCCGTACAGGTGGTGGAACTCGGGAGCGGCACGTCCGTGAAGACGATCACGCTGCTTCAGGCGTTGCTCGAAGCG
>WJLY01000005.1 GCA_014728245.1 Candidatus Effluviviaceae Genus IV sp. | reverse complement strand
GTTCTCGGCTACATAGCGGGCAGGCTGGCAGATGCGACCGGTCGTCCCGTCGTCGTCGCCGCGCCCAAGCGCGACGAGATAATGGCCGAGGCGAGAGGCCCGTACGGTTTCGATCTGGTCGCGGCGTTCCGGACGATGTCCACGCTCTTCCTGGGCTACGGCGGTCACCCGAGGGCCGCGGGGTTCTCTGCTCCCCCGGATAGCCTGCCGGAGATCGAGAGGCGACTTGTCGAGTACGCTCTGGCCAACCCGCCGGCGCCTCCACCCAGGCAGATAGACGCCCGGGCCGACCTCGAGGAAGTGTCGCGCAGGAACGCGGCTGAGCTGGAGAGGCTCCGGCCGTTCGGGTTCGGGAACGGGCGGGCGGTGCTGCTCGCGCGGTCGATCACGGACGAGACCGTCGAGAGGGCGAGGAACGCGGGCGTGCATCTGGGCACTCCATCGAGGTTCGGAAAGGCTCCGCGCGACGCCGTCTACCGGGTTCGCCCCGCGGACGAGGTGGTCATGGTCAACGTCATCGAGACCGTCCGCGAGGTGACCGGCGAGTAGGAGGAGCGCTCTTGTCGAGCGAGAAGGACGGGTCCGGCCGTCTGTACGTCGTCGCGACGCCGATAGGCAATCTCGATGACATAAGCGCGCGCGCCATCGACGTGCTGAGATCGGTCGACGCGATCGCGGCGGAGGATACACGCAGGACCAGAAAGCTCCTCTCTCGCTACGAGATAGGGACGCCGCTCGTATCCCACCACGAGCACAATGAGGATCGTGCCGCCCGGCGCGTGGTTGAGAGGATCCTCGGGGGACACAGTGTCGCGCTCGTGTCGGACGCCGGGACGCCGCTCATATCGGACCCGGGCTACAGGCTCGTGAGACTGGCCGCCGACGAGGGAATAGACGTGGTCGCTGTTCCGGGCCCGTCCGCGGTGACGGCCGCGCTGTCCGTGTCCGGTCTGCCGCCGCTGCCGTTTCGATTCGAGGGCTTCCTTCCCAGGAAGAAGGCCGCGCGCCGCAGGAAGCTCGAGTCGCTCGCCGGGGAGAGGGCGACGCTTATCTTCTACGTGTCGCCGCACAGGGTCGGGGCGGTGCTCTCGGACCTCGTGGAGACGCTCGGCGATCGCCCGGCCGCGCTGGCGAGGGAGCTTACCAAGATCCACGAGGAAGTCAGGAGGGCCCCGCTCTCCGAGCTTCTGGACGGAGCGGCGGAGCGGCCGCCGCGAGGCGAGATCGTGGTGGTCGTTCAGGGCGAAAGATCCGAGTGAGAGGCCCCTTGATGCCCCGCTGGCGGGCTTGACACCCCGTTCGGGCCGGTGCTAGACTGCGGGGTCCTTGGGGGCACTTACGGGTTCCGGCACGCTCTTCCGAGGCGGGCGAGTGACATACGCAGAGGTCAAGGAGAACGCCCGCGGCCTCCTCCGGCCGCTAGCTCAGTACGTAGCGGACCTGGGGATACCGCCGACGGCCATCACGGTGGCCGGGCTCGCGTTCTCCGTGCTGGCGGCTCTTTCGCTGGGAACAGGGCACTTCCTCCGCGCGGCGGTTCTTCTGGTCATCGCCGGCGTCTGCGACATGATAGACGGGGCCTCCGCCAGAGCCGGGAACAGGACCAGCCCGCGCGGGGCGTTTCTCGATTCGACGATAGACAGGTACTCGGACGCGGTCGTGCTGCTGGGGGCGATGCACTACTACCTGGTTCGCGCTCCCGGCGCGCCCGAGGTGCTGACCGCCGGCATCGTCCTCGTGGCCCTCGCGGGATCGATGCTGACCAGCTATACGCGGGCGAGGGCGGAGTCGATCGGAGAGGACTGCCGCGTCGGGATCGCCGAGCGTTCGGAACGGATGATCCTGCTGATCGTGGGAGCCGCCTTCGGTCACGATGTACTGCGCGTCGCTCTGTGGCTCCTGGCGACCGCGTCTCACGTAACTGCCATACAGAGGGTCCGTCACATCATGGCCTGCTCAGGTCGTGATAGGGGCCTCCGTTGACGAGCGAGGTCTTTCCGGGGGGACTGCATTCATGAGCAAGGGCAAGAAAGTAAGGGTGGCGATAATCGGCGTGGGGAACTGCGCCTCTTCGCTCGTACAGGGTGTCGAGTACTACAAGAAAGCGTCGGCCGGCGACTTCGTTCCGGGTCTCATGCACGTGGTGCTCGGAGGCTATCACATAGGCGACGTAGAGTTCTCGGCGGCGATCGACATAGACAAGAACAAGGTGGGGCTCGACCTATCGAAGGCGGTCTTCACCGAGCCGAACAACACCTACAAGTTCTCGGACGTGCCGAAGCAGGGAGTCAAGGTGGCGAGGGGTATGACCCACGACGGTTTGGGCAAGTACCTGTCCGAGATCATCGAGAAGGCGCCCGGTCCGACCGACGACATCGTTCAGCTTCTGAAGGACACGAAGACCGACGTCGTGGTCAACTTCCTGCCCGTAGGAAGCGAAGAGGCCACGAAGTGGTATGTGGAGCAGATACTCGACGCCGGCTGCGGTTTCGTGAACGGAATTCCGGTCTTCATCGCCCGCGAGCGCTACTGGCAGCAGCGCTTCGAGAAGAAAGGCCTGCCGGTCATGGGCGACGACATCAAGTCGCAGGTCGGGGCCACGATCGTCCATCGCGTCATGACCCGTCTCTTCCGCGAGCGAGGTGTCCGTCTCGAGCGCACGAGCCAGTTGAACGTGGGTGGCAACACCGACTTTCTCAACATGCTTGAGCGCGCCAGGCTGGAGTCGAAGAAGATCTCGAAGACGAACGCCGTGACCTCCCAGCTCGACTACGACATGGGCGGAGACAACGTACACATCGGCCCCTCCGACTACGTGGCGTGGCTCTCCGACCGGAAGTGGGCCTACATCCGGATGGAGGGAAGGACGTTCGGCGACGTGCCCCTGAACGCCGAGATGAAGCTCGAGGTCTGGGACTCTCCCAACTCCGCCGGCGTGATGATCGACGCGGTCCGGTGCATGAAGCTGGCTCTCGAGAACGGCATCTCCGGCGCGGTGGCCGCGCCGTCGGCCTACTTCTTCAAGTCGCCGCCGGTCCAGTACACCGACGACGAGGCGCGGCGCATGACGGAGGAGTTCATAGAGGCCAACGCCTCGGGCGGCGGGAAGGACAAGCCGGCCTCAGGCTCGGCGGGTTCGGGCGGGTCGGACGCCGGATCGGCTGAATCGGAGAGGGAGGCCGAGTCGGTCGAGCAGGGGGAGCTGGTCGAGAAGACGAGCGGTTCGTAGCCGCGGCGCGCGGTCTACTGCCGCGCCGCGTCTGCACGCCGCGCCTAGTCCGGAGGCCGGGCCACGCCGCCCGGCCTCGCGCACAGCGGAGGGCCTTAGGTTCCGATGGCTCTTGAAGGGCATCGAGGGGTCTTCATAACGTTCGAGGGCGTGGAGGGCTCCGGGAAGTCGACGCAGGCGTCGAGACTGGCAGAGGCTCTTGCCGAGCGCGGCCACGACGTCACACTGACTCGCGAGCCCGGAGGGACTCCCCTGGGGGAGAGGCTCCGGCAGATACTGCTCGACCTGGGCGAGCGCGGCATGACGCAGGAGGCCGAGCTCTTCCTCTACCTGGCCTCCAGATCCGAACACGTCGCCTCGGTCGTCGAGCCCGCCCTTTCCCGCGGCGGGGTCGTGATCGCCGACCGCTTCGGCGACGCCAGCGTGGCCTATCAGGGAGGCGGGCGTTCGCTCGGGGCCGCGCTCGTCGAGAGGTTGAACGAAGTCGCCACACGGCGCGTCAAACCAGATGTGACGTTCCTTCTCGACCTTGACCCCGGGACGGGCCTCTCGAGGCTTTCGCGGCGGGGGAGCGGCGAGAAGGACCGCATCGAAAGCGAGGAAGTGGCTTTCCACGAGCGGGTGAGAGACACCTACCTGCGGTCCGCGGAGCGGGAGCCGGAGCGGTTCGTCGTGCTCGACGGCGCCCTCGACGCCGACAGCCTCGCCCGGCTCGTGATGGCCGAAATCGACAAGCTGCTCGAATCCAGGCGGAAGGGTTAGAGAGATGACACCACGCGCCAGAAGGCTCATGCCCGTAGTCGTGGCGCTCATTGTGGGGCTTCTGATCGGCGGATGGGCGGTCGAACAGGTGAGCGCGCGGAGGGATACGTACAGCTACCTGGACCTCTTCAACGACTCGCTCGCGAAGATCGAGGCGACGTACGTGGAGGAGGTCGACGTTCGCGATCTGATGTACGGAGCGATCAGGGGAATGCTGTCGACGCTCGATCCCTATTCGGTCTTCTTCGACGAGGAGTCGTTCGAGAAGTTCCGCGTTACCACCGAGGGGGAGTTCGGGGGACTGGGCATACAGATCACCGTGAGGGACGGCGTTCTGACCGTAGTGAGTCCGATAGAAGGAACGCCCGCCTACGACCTGGGTATACGGTCCGGGGACCGCATCGTCCAGATCGAGGGCGAGTCGACACGGGGCATCACGGTCGACGAGGCGATAGACGAGCTCCGCGGGGAGCCCGGCACCAAGGTCGACATCACGATCCTGCGCGAGGGCGTCGAGGACCTTCTCGACTACACGGTCACTCGTGACATCATCAAGATCGACAGCGTTCCGTACGCCTTCATGATCGAGGACGGTATCGGCTACGTGAGGGTATCGCGGTTCTCCAGGACGACCGCCGACGAACTCAGGGACAAGCTGAACGAGCTCGAGAGCCAGGGAATGGAAGCGCTCCTCATCGACCTCAGGAGCAACCCGGGCGGCCTCCTGTCGCAAGCCGTGGACGTGAGCGACATCTTCCTCGATTCGGGCGAGCTGGTAGTGAGCACCAAGGGGCGCATACAGGAGCAGAATCAGAGCTACTACGCCAGAACGCCGGCCCACTTCGATCGCGACTTCCCCATCGTTGCCCTGGTGAACGGCGGGAGCGCAAGCGCCTCGGAGATTCTCGCCGGATCCATACAGGATTGGGACCGCGGAGTCGTTGTCGGCACCACGAGCTTCGGAAAGGGGTCCGTGCAGACTCTCATGCGCCTCCGACCGCTGACCAAGGAGTGCGCGATGAAGATCACTACGGCCAAGTGGTACATCGCAAGCGGACGCGCGATCGAGAAGCCTGAGCACTGGACCGACGAAGAGGAAGTGGCGGAAGGCGACGGGGCCGGGGAGAGCAAGGAGGACAAGCCCCAGTACCGGACGGCGGGGGGCCGCGTGGTCTACGGCGGCGGCGGGGTAACGCCAGACGTCATCATCGAGCCGGCCAGGGTCACCGATTTCGTCGTCGACCTCGAGCGGCGCGAGGAGTTTTTCGAGTTTGCCATAGAGTACGTCGCGGACGAGGGCGCGCCGCCCGACTTCGAGGTTACCGAATCCGTCTGGACCGCATTCGTCGACTTCCTCGAGCGCGACGAGTTCGACTTCGACCCGGATGAGCTCGAGGAGCACAGGGATGACGTCGAGCTTCGAATACGGCGCGACATGGTCAGACACGTTTCGGGTCGCGAGGAGGCTTACGCGGTCGCGGTCCGCGGCGACGGGCAGCTCAACCGCGCTGTCGAGCTTCTCGGCCGCGCCGGCGACCTGCAGGCCCTCTTCGAGTTGGCCGAATCGTACTCCGAGGAACAGGTCGGAATGAAGTGATCGAGATGCGGGGCCTACCTTGGCGCGGCGCCCGCCGAGCCGGGGTTCCGGGGCCGGCTCCGGACGGGATCTCCGCCTCTCGACGTCGTTCCCGGCGTCGGGGGTTCCGAGAGCGGCTCCCGATAGTGTCTGAGACGCTCGAAGCCGTTCCCGTCGTCAGGAAACATCCGCGACACGGAGGGGGCGCCGGCGCGCCCCCTCTACGCTGTCTTGACTGCGTGAAAGGCCGAGACCTATACTCCTGGCAATGAAGATAGGCGCACTCACCATCGACTCACCCTTCGTGCTGGCACCGCTGGCCGGCTACACCGACAGTCCGATGAGACGCATAGCGCGCCGGTTCGGCGCGTCGATGGTATGGACTGAGCTGGTGAGCGCCGAGGGGGCCGTGCGCGACAGCGAAGCCACGCTCCGGCTGCTCGAGTTCGAGCAGGAAGAGCGGCCGATCGCCTTCCAGCTCTTCGGCGCCCGGCCGGAGGCGATGGAAGGGGCCGCCAGGCGCGTGGCACGGCTTTCCCCCGACGTCATCGATCTGAACATCGGCTGCCCCGCCAGGAAGGTCGTCAGGGGCGGTTCGGGAGCGGCGCTCGCGACCGATCCCGGGCTTCTGTCCGAGCTTGCGGCCGCCGTGGTCGGCGCGGTCGACGGGCCCGTCACGGCGAAGATCCGGAGCGGGTGGGACGATCGTTCCGTCAACGCGCCGGAGATCGCCGCGCTTCTCGAGGAGTGCGGCGTGGCCGCGTTGGCGGTGCACCCGCGCACGCGCGCCCGGGGTTTCGCTGGAAGAGCGGACTGGTCGGTGATAAGGCGTGTCCGGGAGGCGGTGAGCGTTCCCGTCATCGGCAGCGGGGACGTGACCGGGCCCGCCGAAGCGCTTCGCATGATGGAGGAGACGTCCTGTGACGCCGTGATGATAGGGCGCGCCGCCGTCGGGAACCCATGGATCTTCGAGAGGTCGGTCAGGGAGTGGAGCGGGGCGGGAGATCCCGGGCCGCCGCCGGTCCGGGAGCGTCTCAGGGTCGCCGTCCTGCATCTCGACATGATGGTCGCTTCGAAGGGTGAGAGGACGGGCGTTCTGGAGATGCGGAAGCACCTGGTCGCCTATCTCAAGGGGATCCCGGGCGCCTCGAAACTGAGACGCGAGCTAGTGACGATGGAGGGACACCTGAATGTCCGCAACCGGCTCAGCGAAGAGATACGGTCGCGGGCCTGACGCCGCTGGGGCCTCGACCGCACTGGGTCGCGGGCCTGACGCCGCGCGGGCCGTGACGCGGTGCCTCCTCGTCCTTCTCCCGGCTCTCGCGTTCCTTTCCTGGGGCTGCGCAGGTCCGCCCATGCGGACCGGCAGTGACGAGCGCACCGTGAGGATCGTGTCGCACGAGGTGGCTAAGGGAGAGAGTCTTGAGACGATCGCCGACGATTTCTACGGCGACCCGGGAGCCGCCGATTACCTGAGAGACGTGAACGGCATTCCCGAAGGCGTGAGCCCGAAGCGGGGGGCGCTGCTGGACGTCCCGGTGGGTCAGTCGGACATGACCCGGTACGAGCGACGTACGCGCGCGAAGCTGCACTACAACAGGGGGACCCTTCTCGCCGACCACGGCGACCTCCAGAGGGCCGCCGAGGAGTTCCGCTCCGCGCTTCGCGTGGATCCGCGCTTCGCCGACGCGGGGTACAACCTGGGCGTCGTGCTCCTCGAGATGGGCGAAGTCGACCGGGCCGTGGCGGTCTTCAAGCAGGCGGCGGACCTCCGACGAGAAGACACGGAGCTTCTGTACGCTCTGGGGGCGGCTCTTCTCGAAGCCGGGAGGCCGTCCGAGGCGCTCGGCGTGTTCGAGGAGGTCCTGAGGTCGGACCCGGGGCACGAGGACGCCACCTTCTCGCGCGGGCTGGCGCTCCTCGAGATGGGAAGAGAGAACGACGCGATCTTCCATCTCGACTCCTATGTGCGCGCCTTCCCCGGAGGACGGTGGATCGGGCGAGCGGAGGAGATACTGTCGAGGCTCGGCGAGGAGCGGAGCGGGGAAGCCCCGGGGGAGGCCGGCCCTTGAACGGTTCCCGAGCGAGTCAGGGCGCCACGATCCGCTTCGACCGCGTGACCTTCGCGTACACACCCGGAGGCCGCCCGGCGGTCTCCGATCTGAGTCTCGAGATCCGGCCAGGCGAATCAGTCGTCATCGTGGGCCCATCGGGCTCGGGGAAGAGCACCGTTCTCAAGCTCCTCGACGCGCTCGTTCTGCCTCAGGAGGGGCACGTCCTCGTCGACGGGATCGACACGAGAGACCAGGAGCGACTCTGGGACATAAGGAGACGCGTCGGCCTGATCTTCCAGAATCCCGACAATCAGCTTGTCAGCACAACCGTTGAGCGCGAGATCGCGTTCGGCATGGAGAACCTCGGCCTCCAGAGGTCTGAGATCGCGCGGAGGATCGAGGAGGTGACCGAGAGACTGGGTCTTGGGAAGCTGCTCTCCCGGCCGCCACACAAGCTCTCCGGCGGCGAGAAGCAGCGCGTCGCCGTGGCCGCGGTTCTCGCCATGCGCCCCGCCTGCCTGGCCCTCGACGAGCCGACCTCGCTTCTCGACTGGCAGGGAAGGAGGGAGATCTGGAGCATCCTCCGCGCCGTGGGTGACGAGCCCTCGCGTACGGTGCTGCACGTCACGCAGTTCCCGGATGAGGTCGCGCTGGGTTCCCGCGCGCTCGTTATCGCGGGCGGAGAACTGGTATTCGACGGGACCCCGACCGAGCTCTTCGCGGGCGCCGGGCGGGCGGCCCGTTGGGGCCTGCGCAGCCCGGCGACCATGACGGTCGCAGAGAGCTTGCGCGGGGCAGGCTACAGCGTGCCGGAGGGGATTCCAAGCCTGGAGGACCTCGTCGACGCCGTCGCGAGAGGAGCGGAGGGCCGGGCGACGTGACGAAGCGAAGTAGCGAGTTGACGATCACGCTGGAGGGCGTCGACGTCGAGTTCGGGAGCGGTTTTCCGGGCGCGCATCTCGCTCTCAGGGGCGTCGACCTGACACTGGAGGTGGCCGGCTGCCTCGCGGTGATCGGCCCTACAGGCGCGGGGAAGACCACGCTTCTGGAGGTGGCCGCGGGCCTGCTGGCCCCGACAAGGGGCGACGTGCGCCTGTCTATGGGCGATAGCGTGTCCGACAGTCCGCTCCGATCGTCGGCCGGGCTCGTCTACCAGTTTCCGGAGCTTCAGTTCTTCGAAGATACCGTCTACGAGGATGTCGCGTTCGGTCCCCGCCGCATGGGGCTCGACGAGTCCGAGGTGTCCGCGCGCGTTGCGGACGCGCTCGAGCGGTCCGGACTTTCCCCGGACGCGTTCGAAGGCAGGGACCTGACCACGCTGTCGGCTGGAGAGAAGCGGCGCGCGGCGATCGCGGGTATTCTGGCGCTCGAACGCCCGTTTCTTCTGCTCGATGAACCGACCGCTGGCCTCGACCCCGCGACGCGGGAATGCGTGGTCGATCTTCTGCTGTCGGAGAGCGAGGCCCGCGGCGTCGCGCTCGTCAGCCACGATCTGGAACTCGTGGACCGCGTGGCAACGCGGACCGTCGTGATGAACGAGGGCTCGATCGCGGTCGACGACGAAACCTCACGCGTGCTCTCGGACGTTGCCGGGCTCGAGGCGCTGGGGCTGGCGCCTCCCGTCGAGTACGCGCTTCTGTCGCTCGTCAGGGAGCGCGCTCCCGCGGAGGCCCGGAGAGTCCGCAGGGCGCTCTTCGACGCCCGGGTTGCGGACGCGAACACGTGATGATAGATTCCTTGGCTAATCGTTATTCGGCCTGCCTTTGCCAGATACGGGGGTGACATGAATATGAGAGTCAAGGCGCGCGTGATGGACGCCGACGACATGCGCAGGGCGGTGGTCAGGATCGCTCACGAGATTCTCGAGCGAAACGGAGGAGTAGAGGGCCTGGCGGTGATCGGCATACAGACGCGCGGCGCCTTCCTCGCGAGGCGGGTCGCCGACGCGATTGCGCAGATCGAGGATCAGACCATCCCGGTCGGCATCCTCGACATCACACTGTATCGTGACGATCTCAGAACGATAGCCGAGCAGCCGGTGGTCAACGAGAGCGACATACCGTTTGACGTCCAGGGGAAGACGCTCGTCCTTGTCGATGACGTCCTCTATACGGGGCGCACGGTCAGGGCCGCGCTCGACGAGATCATTGACTTCGGACGTCCCAGATCGGTGCAGCTCGCAGTCCTCGTCGATCGCGGGCACAGGGAGCTGCCGATCCGCGCGGACTACGTCGGCAAGAACGTCCCGACATCTTCCTCCGAGGCGATATCTGTGAAGATGACCGAGAAGGACGGCTCGGACGAGGTCCTCATCAAGGTACTGGACAGGTGAGACCGAGAAGCGGAGCAGGGAATCGCCGCCACATCCCGGCGCCGAGCGCCGGCCTGGGCGGGCGGGGGCCGC
>WJLY01000065.1 GCA_014728245.1 Candidatus Effluviviaceae Genus IV sp. | reverse complement strand
GCCTCTGTCCGTACGTCGCCCGCTCATTCGGACTCAAGCACCTCCCGAAGCGCGGAGAGGACCTCTCCCGCCGGTATCTGTTCCATGCAGGTCGGCGTCCGGTCGCATTCCCTTCTGTAGCACGGGGCGCATTCCGCCGGCGAGATGACCTTCCTGCCGGGCGCGTAAAACGCGATCTCCTGCGGCACGGTAGGTCCGAGTATCGCAACTACCGGAACCCGAAGCGCGATCGCCATGTGCATCGCCATCGTGTCTCCCGTGACGACCGCGTCCATCGAAGCCACGATCGCAGCGAAGTCCATGAGCTCGTGAGTCTCTCCGTCGACCGCGCAGTCGCCGGCGGCGTCGAGGACCCCCTCCGCCCGGTCGCGGTCTTCGGGTCCGCCGAGGATGACGGCCGTCCCGCCGAGATCCCGCGAGACCGAGCGGGCCAGCTCCGCGAAGCCCTCCTCTGTCCAGGCCTTGTTCGCGAAGACCGCGCCCGCGCCGACGTTCAGCCCTACCAGAGGTCCCGAGAGCTCCCTCGTACGGAGCCACTCGCGGGCGTGCCGGATCGACCTGTCAGGGAGGTGCAGCGCGTACGGATCGCCTGCGTAGTCGACCTCGGCGATCTCGCAGAAGATCTCCGGATACGTGCGCTCGTTCTCGTGGAATTTCCTCTCGTTGGAAAGCCCGAGCTCGAAGTCGTATCTTGCCCCGTCGTTCACCGGGCGCGTCGTGCCCCACTCCGTCAGGCCGAATCCCAGCTTCTCGCCGGCCGTGACGGACTCCAGAAGCGCCCCGCCCCGCGGTTCCTTGTCCAGGCATATGGCCGTATCGAAACGCTCCGCCGCGAGCCTGAGCCACGACTCGAAGCCCATCGGGAGCGCGCGGTCCACAAAGGGATTGCCGACGACAAGCGGGAGAGCGTTCTCGTCCGCCACCCACGTGATGTGCGAGTCGGGGTACTTCTCCTTCAGAGGCGGGAGCACCGAGGTGGCCCTCAGAACGTCGCCAGCGGCGGCGAGCTTGATGACGAGAAGCCTCCGCCCCATCGGCGAGTAGAAGTCGCAGCCCCCGCAGGGACCTCCGTGTACGCAGGGACGGTCCCCGAGGAAGAATCGGCAGTCGTATCTGACGGTGTCTTCCATAACTCTCCGTCGCGGACGGTCCCGCGCGGTTGCCGCGGCCCGGTCGGCCGCCGGACTGCGCGGACCGGAAGCGATGCGTTCGATGCGGCCCGGTGCCCCGGGGGCGGCCGCGGCGGCCTCGGCCCTACTCTATGTAGCCGAGCGCCCTCAGCTTCTCCTTCAGCCCCTCGTCCATCGGCGACTCCATCGGGGCCTCGTCGTAATCGCGCTCTCCGGTCTCGTACGTGTCCACGTACTCTATCGCGTGCTCCTCGAGGAACGAGGGCTCGAAGACCTCGGTCAGCGGTTCCCCGTCCATGTCGCTCGCCACGGGCAGCCCGAGGTACGCCAGGAGAGTCGGTGTCACGTCGACGACGGAAGCCTCGCCGGCTCTCACGCCGGACCGGAAGCCCGGCCCCTCGAAGATGAAGGTCCCGTCGATCCCGTGGTCCCAGGGCACGTCCTTGCCGCCCTCCTTGGTGCGGATCGCCTCGCCCTGCTCCCAAAGGACCTTGAGGTCCTCCTTCGTCTCGAAGCCGTGGTCGGACACGACGACGACCGCGCAGTCTTCGCCTACGGCTTCGAGGTAGTCCGCGATCGTCTCGTCGACGAACTTGTAGTAGTTCCTGACCACGCTTCCGTACATCCTGGCATCGTCCGGCTCGACGTCGAATCCCATCTCTCTCTGATAGCCCCAGTAGTAGTGGGAGACCACGTCGGGCCCCTGAAGGTAGAGCGCGAACACCTCCGGCTCGTACTTCTTAAGGAAGTGGAGACCGGCGTCGGCGAAACTCTTGTCCTTCGCGAAGACCCAGCGCGCGTGGAACTGCTTGCGGGGGTCTGTGAACCGTGAGTCGGCAAAGAACATGTCGAGGTCGGAGACGGTGACGTCCTCCTCGGTCATGATGAACGGCACGAACTCCTCGTAGATGCCCTCGGGCCAGGAGCGGCCGGGGAAGTCTTCTACCAGAAGCCTCCCGGATCTGTCTCTGGCCGCGCCGAACGGGATGCCGTGCGCGCTCCAGTTGACGGGCCAGGCCCTCTGCGCGAGCATGAAGCCGTTGACCTTCTCCGCCGGCCAGCTGGGCCACCACCCGACTATGCCTACCGAGATGTCGTTCTCGGAGAGGATGTTCCAGAAGGCCTTCACCTTCCGCATGTTGCTCGTGACGGGTACCTCCCGATCGGTGCCGGGCACCTCCGCGACGAATCGCGTGATCCCGTGCTTCTCCGGGACTACTCCCGTGGCTATCGACGTCCACATCTGGGGCGACTGGATAGGCTCGCCGCTTCTCAGAACGCCGAAGCTTCCCTCTGAGACCAGCCGGGAGATCGCGGGCAGCTCGCCCTCCTGTATCATCGGTGTCAGGACGTTCCAGTTCGCGGAGTCGATGCCCAGGAGCAGCACACGCGTGGCGGCCGCCTCCGGTCGTTCAGCCGATTCGTTTTCCGCGCACCCCGCCGGCAGAAGCAGCAGTGCCATGGCCGCGACGGCCAGCTTCCTCATGTCGTCTCCCTTCCGCTGCCGCGGATCGAATCGAGGGCGCCCCTTGAAAGCGCTCCCACATTGCGGGTCCGCCCGGCCAGGAGCTCCCGAAGGGCGAATGCCGCCGTTCTGGCCATCGTTGCCGGCACTATCCCTATCCAGTGGTAAGGCCTCGCGTACAGCCCGAAGAACCTCAAGGTGCTTCGGAACCTATGGTAGATCTTGAAGGGCGTGAGCCCGCCGCCGGAGCTCATCGAGACCTTGTGCCAGATCCTGGCTCTCGGGGTGACGACGACGTCGTAGCCCAGCCTGCTCGCCCTCACGCACCAGTCGGTATCCTCGTTGTACATGAAGTAACCCGTGTCCATGGGACCAATCTCGTCGAGCGCGTCCAGCGCGATCATGACCGCGCAGCCGGTCACGTAGTCGCAGCTCACGGGCCTCGAGTATTGTCCCTCGTCCCTCTCCCTCAAACCTACATGGTATATGTTGCCTGTCCACCACGATATCCTGCCTCCGAACGACCATATTACGTCCGGTCGATCGGCATAGTAGATCTTCGGCCCCACGAAGGCCGCGCGCGGGTTCTCGGGGAACGCGGCAACGAGAGCCCTCACTGCGTCTGACGCGAGCCTCAGGTCGTTGTTCAGGAGGAGGACGTAGTCCGCGCCCATCTCCCGCGCCTCATGAAGCCCCCTGTTCGCGCCGGAGGCGTATCCCTCGTTGCTCGCGTTTTCGACGAGCGACACGCCGGGGAAGTCCCGACGCACGAGATCCGGCGACCCGTCGGACGACGCGTTGTCGACGACGATGATCCGAAGCCCCTCGTAGTCCTGCTCGTCGAGCGACGAGAGGCACTCACGTAGATGCTCCTTCCCGTTCCAGTTGACGACCACTGCCACAACCTGTGGCTCCGGCATTCACGCTCTCTCCATCTCGAGGAAGTCGCGGACGGCCTTGCGTAGCTGCTCGCCGGCCCTGTCCCGCCTGGCCTCGGCGCGAACGTTCTCTCCAAGCGCCTCGCTCTCGCCCTCCGCGAAGTAGCGTACGATGGCGTCCGCCAGCGCTCCCTCGTCCTCGGGTTCGACAATATAGCCCGTGACCCCGTCCTCGACCACCTCGGGCAGCCCGCCCACGTTCGTGCTGATGACCGGAACACCGAAAGCGTAGGCGATCTGAGTGATGCCGCTCTGCGTCGCCGATACGTACGGGAGGACGACGACGTCGGCTGCCGAGAAGTAGCGGCCCACGTCCTCGTCGGGCACGTGCCTGGCGACGATCCTGACTCTGTGCCCGACTCCCAGCTGTTCGATCAGGCGATCGTAGGCGGCCCGGTCGTCGTAGAACTCGCCGACGATCAGGAGGTCCACGTCGGTTTCGCGCAGCACGGCGGGGAGCGCCCGTATCAGATTGGCGAGCCCCTTGTACTTCCTGACGTACCCGAAGAAGAGAATCGTCGGTCGCTCGAGTCCCAACTCGCTTCTGACCTCCTCGCGGTCGTAGCCGTCGGCGCGGTAGCAGTCGTATATCGGGAGCGCCGCCTGGCGGAGCGGCCTGGTCGGGTAGAGCGACTCTATGCGTCTGGCGACGATGCCCGACAGGACCAGGAAATAGTCGGCAGCCGAGAGCGCGAAACGCGTGAGGAACCGATCGATCCACCTGTTCTCGTGCGACACGACATTCTCGCACACGAAGGCGACCGGTATTCCGTAGCGCCGACGAAGAAGCCTGGCCATGGTCCCGTAGCAGACGCCGAAGAACGGGTTCCACCAGACGAAGAGGACGAGGTCGGGTCTTCTCCTGGGTTTCGTGATCCACCTGACGGCCCTGATCCAGGTGACGGGATTTATCGAGTCGATGATCTGGCGCGAGGGCGTGCTCTTGACCGGAGCGCGAGAGAGATTCATCTGGGTCTTGCCCGGGAAGAGAAGCGACGGGTAGAGCCGCCTGAACGACACGACATACGCGTCGTGGTCGACGCTCAGGCTCTCGTAGAGATGCGCAACGAACAGCGCGTTTCCGCCCCTGAGAGGATAGGAGGGCCCCACGATCGCTATGCGGGCCTCGGAGTCCGCGTCGAGCGAGATTCCGGAAAGGGCGGCGCTTCTCTTCTCACTCGCCACTCTCTCCTCCACTCCTGTCCAGTCTCTTGCGGATGGGATACGACACCCTCTCCACGCTCATGCTGGTCAGCATCTCCGCCACGAGCCCGACCGAGACGATCTGGACGCCGATGACCATGAGAAGGATCCCCAGCGTCAGGAGCGGCCTTCGCCCTATCGCCTCCCCCATGATCTTGAGCACGGTGAGGTAGATGCCGATCGCGAACCCGCCCGTGAAGAGGATACCTCCGACCATTCCGAAGAGATGGAGCGGCCTCGTGACGTAGCGCCGGAGGAAGAGGATGGTGACCAGATCGAAGAGGCCCCTGGCGAAGCGCTCGGCCCCGAACTTGGATCTTCCGAACTCCCTGGCGTGATGCGTGACGGGAAGCTCGGTGACCCTGAAGCCGGCGAAGTGAGCCAGGACCGGCGTGTACCGATGCAGCTCGCCGTACACCTTGATTCGCTTCACGACCTCACGCCTGTAGACCTTGAGCCCGCAGTTCATGTCGTGCAGCGGGAGACCCGAGAGCCGCCCGGTGACCCAGTTGAAGAGTTTCGAGGGAAGCCGTTTGGAAAGGGGGTCCTTCCGCTCCTTCTTCCAGCCGGACACCAGATCGTAGCCTTCCCCGAGGCGGCCGATGAGCTTCGGGATCTCGGTCGGATCGTCCTGGAGATCGGCGTCCATGGTGACGACCATCTCGCCGGCGGCCTCCCTGAAACCGACCGCGAGCGCCGCCGACTTCCCCAGGTTCCTCCCCAGCGAGAGCACGGTTACGTTGTCGTGCTCCTCGTGCAGCCTCCGTAGAACGTCCATCGACGAATCGGTGCTTCCGTCGTCGACGAAGATGATGTCCCAATCGGCGCCGAGCGGGCGGACTCCCTCCGCGACCGCGTCGTACAGCCTGGCGAGGCTCTCCTCCTCGTTGTAGAGCGGAACCAATACCGTGATGGTCATGCCGCGCGCATCCTTCCCTGGTGACGTCGCCGCCGGCCGGTCTGCCTAGCGAGACTCCGTCACCACTTCCCGCATCCACTCGCACTGGGCCGCCAGTCCCTCCTCGAGCGGCGTGCGGGGGCGGAATCCCAGCTCGCGCTCGGCCTTTTCGCTTTCCGCGAGCGTGTCGGTCACGTCGCCTCTCGCCCGCCCTTCGTACCTCCTATCCAGATCGGTCGAGAGGAGACGCTCGATCGTGGAGATGGCTTCGTTGAGCGTCACGCGGCTGCCGCCGCCGATGTTCAGCACTTCGCCGGGCGGGCCCCCGTCGAGGGCCCTTATCGTCGCCTCGACGACGTCGTCGACGAACGTGAAGTCGCGCGTCTGTTCGCCGTCTCCGTAGATGTATATCGGCTCGCCCGTGAGCCCCGCAAGTATGAACCTGTGAAACGCCATGTCGGGACGCTGGCGGGGCCCGTAGACGGTGAAATACCTGAGCGAGACAGTGGGCACGCCGTAGCTTCTGTGATAGAGGACCGCCAGATGCTCGGCCGCGAGCTTGGTCACTCCGTACGGCGAAACGGGGCGCGCCCTGCCGTCTTCGCGCATCGGCAGGTCGCGGGTCTCCCCGTAGACCGAAGACGATGAGGCGTAGACGAAGCGCGCGAGGACCATGTCTCTCGCCGCCTCCAGCAGACGCTGAGTTGCGAGCACGTTGCAGGACAGGTAGATCTCGAACTCGCTTCCCCAACTCGACCGCACTCCGGCCTGCGCCGCCAGGTGGCAGACCGAGGAGACGCTCCGAAGGAGCGGTTCCGTGTCCGCCGAGGCCAGATCGGCTTCCACGAACTCGAAGCCTTCGCTCTCCTTGAGCCGGGCGACGTTCGCCTCCTTGACCTCGCGCGGGTAGTAGTCGGTGAAGCAGTCGACCCCGCGCACCGGAGTGCCCCTCTCGAGCAGCCGCCGCGAGACGTGTGAGCCTATGAAACCCGCCGCTCCCGTAACGAGCACTCTGTCGCTCATTCATCCTCCCCCGGACCCGGGTTCGGACACCCCCGGATCTCGACTTGTTCCGCCGCCTCGACGTCCTTGTGCTCCGACGCGCGCCGGAAGCTGTCGGTGACGCGGATGCCCATCGCCCAGAAGCCCCAGAGCCCGACGCCCGTAATGAGGAGCGCGGTGATCGCGTGCGCGACTATGACGACGGCCATGACCTGGTCTCTCGCTATGGCCGCGCCGGTCAGGCCACCCGCGAATATGAGCCCGATGACAAGCTCGTTGTAGCCGATCTGCGCGGGAGGCGTGGGCAGTATGTATGAGAGCGTCAGCAGAGTATACCCGAAAAGCACCCGAACGAAGCCGACGTCGACCGCGAAGGCCCTGAACATGAGCAGGAAGTAGGCGGCGTCCACCAGCACCGACGCCGCAGTGAGAGCCAGGAGGGGCAGGAACGCGGTCGCGTTGTGCTTCGCCACGCTCATGCCGCGCACGAAGAGCCCGATCCACTCCGAGAGCCTCTCGTGCACGCGGGCCGGCAGCCACGCGAAGGCAGCGCAGAGGAGCCTGGTCGTCGCCTCCTCCTTCACGTAGGCCAGGACGAGTACGGCGCACGCGACGAGGAAGAGCGCGGACAGCACGTAGATGAGGCCCGCCAGGGCGCCCGTGAGCCTCACCGAGAGCACCGGAACCATGATCACGATGAAGACGATCGAGACCATTTCGAGGAGCTTGTCGACGAACACGGTCGGAAGGCTCGTGGCGACCGGTACTCCCTTCAGTCGCTTCAGGAAAAAGGACTTCGCGACCTCGCCCGCCCTGACCGGGATCACGTAGTTGAGGAAGTAACCTGCCATCAGCATCGAGTAGCCCTCGGAGACCGATATGCGCGCCACGGGCCTGAGCACCAGCCTCCAGCGGAGGCTCCTTATGAAATAGGCCAGCAGGTAGAGAGCCGCCGCGCCGCCTATGTAGACCGGGTTCGCGCGCGCCATGTGGGCCCGCATCGCGCGGAGATCGACGCCCCAGAGAGCGAGCCCGAGGAGCACGAGCCCCGCCGCCACGGTCAGAGCTATCTTCCACGCGCGGCTCAAGCGGCCTCCTCTCGCCGGGCGAGCACGCCCCTGTGATGGGCGAAGAGGACTCTCAGGGGGAAGAACCTCGCCCTCTCGATCGCGAAGTGGCGCGAGAGCTGCGACTCGAGCGGCGCTCTCCTGTCATCCTCGAAGTAAGGGAGGTCGTCGATCGTCCACGTGTACCGCTCGAGCCGCTTCGATCCGCTCGAGAGCCCTCTCAGGAAGGGCAGGAACGTGGCGGCCACCTCCTCTATGGGCGAATCGATGTCCGGCCACCAGGGAACGTCGGCGAGCAGGGTCTCCACGACCCCGTAGCCGCGCTCACCGAGCAGTCTCGCGATCTTCCGCGTGTTCATCATGGCGATGTCGCCGTGGCTCCATTCCTCGCCCGCCGCGCGGTGGTGGAGCCTGTGCACGGGGAAGCCGTAGTTCCACGTGTTGGACGTGAACACGAGAACCAGGTCTTTGCTGGCCGCGCACATCTCGTCGAGAAGCCGCTCGGGAGAGGCTACCTGCGGTATCGAGTTGAAGTTCCAGACCAGGTCGTACGCCCGGTCCTCCGCGCTCAGACGGCCGTTCTCGGCGAGGCGTGTGACCAGGCTGTCGCCCAAGCCTATCTTCTCCCAGGCGCTGCGCGCGAGCGCCAGTTCGTCCGGGTCGCTGAGCACCAGTTCCACCTTGGCGCCCGCCTGGGCCAGGGGGACGCTGTTGAGGCCCCTTATCCCGGTTATCCCGTCCGTCGGCCCCTCCAGCACCGTTCCGATCGGGTATCTTTCCGCCATGCGCTCCAGCACTCTGGCGACTGCGATTCTCTCGTAGGTGGTGCCCAGTCCTGTGTCGCTTGTTACCGCCGGCATGTACCTTCCTCGCTGGTTTCGCGTCGCGCCCCCACGGGCGGCTTCGCGGGTCCGGGCTCCGGCGCTCACCGGGTTCTTCGGCCTGGCCCCCGGTCCGCGCAGGGCCCCGCTAGAGCTTCTTCCTGAGGGTCTCCGCCACGTCTCGGGCGCTCGGCGGGCAGCCCGGTATGTGCACGAGCCCTTCCTTCTCGGCGAGCCCCGCCGTGCACCGTCCCAGGCATATCACGCGCCCGGGCTTGTCCGGAAGCTTCGCCTCCCGTCCCTGGATGATGTGCAGCTTGCCGAACAGCCCCCAGAACGCGAGCTTCGGAACCAGGGTCAGCCAGTACCTGGGATCGTGGACGGCGAGCTTGACGCCCGCGCTGAACGAGTCGATGCACATCGAGCAGGCCGTGCAGTCGCGCCACGAATAGATGTTCATCACCCGGCCGAACTCTTCGTTCGCCGCTACGAACGTGTGCGAGGGCGCACCCCCGATGATCTCGGGGTCGGTCCGCCCAAGGCCCTCCCGTAACGCTATCGACAGGTGCTTGATCCGCCGGGGCTCGAAGCCCATCAACCTGGCCGCAGCCGAGTCGACCTCGAGCATGTTGGTACCGACGGCCATGATGGC
>WJLY01000004.1 GCA_014728245.1 Candidatus Effluviviaceae Genus IV sp. | reverse complement strand
GACGTCCAGGAGCGCGTGTTTGTCCCCCGTCTTCTTCATCTTCCTGTCGATCGCGCGCGCGACGACGTCTCTGGGCGCCAGGTCCTCCAGCGGATGGACGCCCTCCATTATGCGCTTTCCGCCGAGCGACCGGAGCACCCCGCCCTCGCCCCGCACCGCCTCTGAGATGAGAAAGGACTTGACCTTCGGATGGTAGAGACAGGTCGGGTGAAACTGGATGAACTCCATGTTGCGAACCGGAACGCCGGCGCGGTAAGCCATCGCGATGCCGTCTCCCGTCGCGATGTCCGGGTTCGTCGTATACGTGTAGACCTTCCCGCAACCTCCGGTCGCGAGCGCGGTTATACCCGATACGATCGCGTCGACCACGCCCAGCTTCGTGTCGAGCACGTACACTCCGAGGCAGACTGGACGTCCTGCCGGGCCGCGGCGCACCACCAGGTCGAGCGCCAGGTGGTCCTCCAGCACGTGGATGTTGGGGTTCGCCGCAACGGCGGACAGGAGCGCCCGTTCCACCTCCTTTCCCGTCATGTCCGAGGCGTGCACGATTCTCCGTTTGGAGTGGCCCCCTTCTCTGCCGAGCGCCAACTCCGTCCCGTCCTCCACGGTGGAGAACCTGGCGCCCCACTCCATGAGACGCTCGATCGAGTCCGGCGCGTTGCGCACCGCGATCTCCACCGCCTCGCGTCTGCAGAGCCCCACTCCGGCCGTCAGCGTGTCCTCGATGTGCTTGTCGAAGGAATCGGTCCCGGCCAGGACCGCCGCGATCCCTCCCTGGGCCATGTTCGTCGCAGACTCGGCGTCGTCCTTCTTCGTAACGACTATCACCTTGCCGCGGTCGGCCGCCAGGAGCGCGAACGTCAATCCGGCCATGCCGCTTCCCACGACCACGAAATCGGCGGACAGCATCTTGCGAGGACCTCTCTTGTCAGGACAACTCGAGCATGCGGGAAAGCGCCCCTCTCGCGCGCTCGAGTGTCTCGGCGGGAATCTCTATCTCGTGTTGTTCGTGCTCGAGCGCCCACGCGAGCCTCGGCAGGTCGGTCATCTTCATGTTGCGGCACACGGCGAACGACGAGAGCGGGTAGTAGTCTCTCTCGGGGTACTCCCGGTTCATCCTCTCGACCATGCCGATCTCGGTCCCTACGATCAGCTCGTCGTGCTCCGCCGCCAGCTTCATCATCCCGCCCGTGGACGCCACGTAGTCGGAAAGTTCTATGACCCCGGGCGGCGACTCCGGGTGCACGACGATCGGCACGCCGGGATGCTCCGCCCTGGCCAGCTCCACGTCCTCCACCACGAACATGTCGTGAACGTAGCAGTGGCCCTGCCATGGGATCACTTCGGCTTTCACCTTCGTAGCGACGTACGACGCCAGATTCCGGTCGGGCACGAAGAGCACTCTCTCCGCTTCGAGCGCTCTCACGATGTCGACCGCGTTCGAGGAAGTGCAGCAGACGTCGCTCTCGGCCTTGACCTCGGCGCTCGTGTTGACGTAGCAGACGACCGGAACGCCGGGGTACGCGGCCTTGAAGCGCCGCAGGTCGTCACCGTCGATCATGTCGGCCATCGGGCAACCGGCGCTCTCCGACGGCAGTATGACCTTCTTCTCCGGGTTCAATATCTTGGCGCTCTCCGCCATGAAGCGGACCCCGCACAGCGCGATCAGCGAGGCGTCGGTCTCCGTGGCCAGCTGCGCGAGTCTGAGCGAATCGCCGAGGTAGTCGGACACCAGCTGAACGCCCTCTATCTGGTAATTGTGGCCCAGGATGACGGCGTCATGCTCTCTCTTCAGCCGGCGCACGCGGTCCGCGAGCTCATCCTCGGAGAGCCGCGCGTATCCCTTAAGGTCCATTTGCCCCTCCGCTCTCGAGCGCTCTCTCGACCGCCCGCTCCAGCGCCTCGCCGCCGCTCAGGACCTCCAGCTCGATTCCAAGGGCGACAAGAGGTATCGGGGGCCTCCACGCCGACAACCTCACCGCGTCTTTCTCGGTGGTCATTATCATGTCGGCCCCTCGCGCCCGAGCCAGCTCCAGCGCGGACGCGTGGTCGCTCTCCGTGTACCTGTGATGGTCCGGAAACGACATCCTGGCTACGGTTTCGACGCCCACCGACTTCAGCGTCCGCTCGAAGTCCGTCGGAGACGCGATGCTCGAGAGAGCCAGGCAGCGGTGCCGCCGAACGTCGCGCGGATTTACCGGAGCGCCGGTGCTCACGTTCCAGAACTCCGCGGGTATCATTCGGGTCGCAACGACCGGCAGCTCCGGCGCCAGCGCGCCCAGAGTCGCTTCGACGCGCTCGAAACCGGTATCCGAACCGCAGCGCGTGGCTACGATGACGTCTGCGCGCCCCACGGCCAACGGGCTCTCCCGCAGGGTACCGCCGGGAAGCAGATGGCCGTTCCCCACGGGTCTCGTCGCGTCCGCGGCCACGATATCCAGATCTCGCGCAAGACGGACGTGCTGAAACCCGTCATCGACCAATATAGCATCGGCGCCCAGCTTGTCCACCGCATACCTGGCCGCCGCCAGCCTGTCGGCGCACACTACTACCGACACGCCTTTCGTCAACATCGCGATCAGCACCGGCTCGTCTCCTGCGTGCTCCCATCCGACGAGCGGCCTCCCGCCTTCCGAGACGACGACCATCCCCCGCTCGCGTCTCCCGTAGCCCCTGCTCGCGATAGCGACCTTCCTCCCTCGCTCCCCCAGCAGACGGGCCAGGTAGATCACGAGCGGGGTCTTTCCGGTTCCGCCGACGACGAGGTTCCCGACGGAGATCACGGGGACGTCGAGCCGCGAACTGCGGCCGGCCCTAACCCATTGTGTGATGGCGGTCGCGATGCCGTACGGAACCGAGAGCAGCACGAGGAGCCCCAGGAGGACCGCGGATGCGCCGCGCGCCTCTCGTCGTCCGGTCGCGATCTCGCTCCACCGCCCGATGATGACCGATCGCAGCCGTGTATGACGTCGCTCAACGCCGCTCATCCTCTCTCCACCGGGCCGCCCGTCAGGATGCCCTTTCCTCTGAGAAGCTCGATCGTCCTCCGCGTCGCCCCCCTCCCCGAGGAGACCGCCTCGAGAGCCCTCGCGCCCGCCCGCGTTCTGGCTGCCTCGTCCTCCAGAAGCGAGGCCAGAGTCCCTCCCAGGCCACGCGCGTCCTCTACCCTGAACGCCGCCCCTCGTTCGACCAGCAGGGCCGCCTCGTATGCGCAGCTGGACGTGTGAGGTCCGAACACGACGGGGACTCCCATCGCGGCCGGCTCGAGAGGGTTGTGTCCCCCGTAGGGCTCGAGCGTCCCTCCCACGAAGGCCACGTCCGCAAGGGAGTAGACGAGTCGCAGCTCGCCGGTCGTGTCGAGGACCGTGACGGGCGGGCGACCGCCGCCTTCCGGACCCTGAGAACGCAGTCGGAAGCCGATCCCCCTCGCGCGGAGGCCCTTCGAGAGATGCGCCGTCCGGTCGAGATGCCTCGGGGCGACGATCGCGCGCGCCCCGCTTTCTACGAGCCCGGCAACCGCGTCGAGGACCGCTGCCTCCTCCGCGGGCCTGACGCTCCCGAATACGACGACCCTGTCCCCCGCGTCCACCAACAGCTCCTCTCGCATGGCAGCGCGCTCCTCGTCGGCCGGCGGCTCGGGCGCCGCGTCGAACTTCGTGCTGCCCGTCACCTCCAGAACGTCTCGGGCGAAACCCAACTCCTCGAACCGCTCCCTGTCCGCCTCGGATCTGCACGCCACGAGCGAAAGCGAATCGCGGATCGCGCGGAGCGGAAAGAGAGGGCTCCCGTACCTCGCCACGCTCCGCTCCGAGAGTCTCCCGTTGACGACCGCCACTCTCACGCCGCGATAGGCGGCCTCGCTCAGGAGGTTCGGCCAGAGCTCCGTCTCGACGACCAGAAGAGCACGCGGCGACACCGACTCCAGAGCCCGCCCGACGAACGGCGGGAGATCGAGCGGAGGGTGGGCGACCGATACCTCGGGCCCTTTGA
The DNA here is from genome assembly GCA_014728245.1 of Candidatus Effluviviaceae Genus IV sp. Lineage (GTDB taxonomy): Bacteria > Joyebacterota > Joyebacteria > Joyebacterales > Joyebacteraceae > WJLY01. The sequence continues at coordinate 3,259 of WJLY01000004.1, read as the reverse complement.
GCCTTCCGGCCGAACGCCTCCCCGTAGGCGTGAGCGCCGTGAGGAGCAGGCGCTCGCCGAGTTCCGAGAGCGCCCGGACGAGTGGAGAGGCCGCGGCAACCTCTCCGACCGAGGCCGCGTGCACCCACAGCCCGCCCTTGCAGTCGGGAAGCTCACCGAAGCGCTCTCGCCACTCGCTGCCGCCACGCAGCCGCTTCCAGCCGAGCCACGGGAGCGCAACAGCCCAGCTCGCCCACGTCAGCCCTCTGTAGATGACTCGTTGCATCGGTCCTCCGGCCGCCGAACCGGCCCGCGCGGTGCCCCTGCCCGACCGCTCCGGCCCCGGCTCTGTCGACGCTCCGGGATCGCCCGGCCCCCGCTCCTTCAGCCCGTCCCGGTCGAACGGGCGCGATCGTAGAGCGACTCGAGCGACCTGCCCAGAGCCTCGGCGCGACGTTCGCGATCCTCTTCGCCGGTCGGCTCGATCGGCGCGCCGTGCAAGATCACGACTCTGGCGAACGGAAGCGGCACGGCGAACCCGTCCCAGCTGCCAAGCGTGGCGCGCGGAGATGACCAGACCGCGACGGGGACGATCGGCGAGCCGGACTTGTCCGCAAGGTAGAAGATCCCTGGCTTGACGACCCTCGCCGGCCCGCGCGGGCCGTCGGGCGTCACCGCCAGATCGTGCCCCCGCCTGAGCATCCGGAGCATTAGCAGAAGACCGCGCGCGGACCCACGGCTTGTCGACCCGCGCACGACCTCGTAGCCGAGCGCTTTCATCAGCCGGGCGCTGATCTCGCCGTCACGGTGGAGTGAGGAGAGGACGCATATCCCGCTCCCTCTGTACGCATACTCCAGCCCCAGGAGCTGCCCGTGCCAGAACGCGTGTATCACACGCCTTCCCGACCGGTGGACGGCATTGACGCCATCCCGTCCCACGACACTGAGGCGCCAAGTGCTTCCAAGGAGCCTCAGGAAGAGCGGGCCGAGGGTGCCGGCGAGGCCGACAAGCAGCCTGTCGCGAACGCCCATCTGCCTCTTCATGACCGGACCTCGAGCATCTCGAGGGCCATTCGCGCGACGCGCTCGCTCGCGCCGGGGGTTCCCAGCATGCGCCTCACCTCCAGGAGCCTCCGCGACGTCGCCGCGGTGAGCTCCCCATCGGTGAGATAGGGCGCCAGGTGCGCGGCCAGCCGCCCCGGAGTCGCCCTGCCCTGGATGATCTCGGGGACGACCTCCTCTCCCGCGATGACGTTCACGAGGCCGATACGCGGTATCCGGACCACCGATCTCGCCACCAGATAGGAGAGCGCCGAGGTCCGGTACGTTATCGCCATCGGCGTGCCTGCACAGGCCGCCTCCAGCGTCGCCGTGCCGGACGCGACCGCCAAGGCGGTCGACCGGACCATGAGATCGTGGACGTCGGGGGCCTGCACGATACGCACTCCCTCGATGTCGTCGCCGGCGAGCGCCCTGAGCCAGCTCTCGGAGATGCCGCGCCCGAGCCCGATCTCGACATTGAGATCCGGGATGTCGCCTGCCAGACCGCGCGCCGCGCCGAGCATGGCCGGGAGGTTCCGCGAAATCTCCTGCCTTCTGCTCCCCGGGAGAAGGCCCAGGACCAGCGGATCTCCCAGCCCGCTCTTCGGGCCCTTGACCTCGGACACCCAGGGCTCCTCGAGCAGCGGGTGTCCGACGAATTCGACCTCGACGCCGCGCTCGCGGTAGAACTCCACCTCGAACGGCAGGATCACCGCCATCCGGTCGATGCGCTCCCGGATCTTGCTTACGCGGCCCTCCCCCCAGGCCCAGACCTGAGGGCTTATGTAGTAAAGGACGCGGATTCCCGCGTCCTGAAGTCTGGCGGCCAGAATGAGGTTGAAGCCCGGATAGTCCATCAGGATCGCTAGCCCGGCGTCCCGCTCGACCGCCTCCCGGACCAGCCTGCTCATCGCCCGCCTGAGCCTCGGGATGTGACGCAGCACCTCCGCGAATCCCATCACCGAGAATTCGTCGCTGTCGTAGACGGCCTCAAGGCCCGCAGCGACCATGCGGTCACCGCCGACACCGAAAACGTCGACGCCCGGCTCCAAATCGCGCAGCCTGGCCAGAAGCTTCGAACCATGGAGGTCGCCGGACGCTTCGCCGGCGACGATGAGAATGCTGGCGTTTCGCTCGGGCATTCGCCGTCTCTTCGCGGGGGTCGAGACGGTCGGTCCAACCCCGGTCGGTCGCGAGTGGTCGAGCCGTGGTCGAACCGACGGCTCAGCTCTGTCTCCCGATCTGATCCAGTATCTCAAGAACGACCCTGAGGGCCCTCAACCCGTCGCGCCCTGACACGACCGGCCTCTCTTCGCCCCTGACCGCCGACAGGAATGCGTCCAACTCGAGCTTCAGGGGTTCGGTCGCATCAAGCGCGAGATCTTCGTAGTCGACGACGTCCTGAAGGCCGCCTTCTATCTCGCCTGAGGCAAGCGCGGCGAGAGTCTCCGGCGAGACGTCCTTTCTACGAAACACCTCGGCCTTCGGCGCCACGCAGTCGACGGTGATGTAGGCGTCGTGCTGGAAGAACCGGATCTTCCTGACCTTTTCCCTCGACGCGCGGCTCGCCGTGACGTTGGCGATGCAGCCGCTCTCGAACCCTAGCCTGGCGTTCGCTATGTCGATCGACGGTGAGAGCACGGGCACGCCGACGGCCTCTATGCTCGAGACCTCCGACTCGACGGTCGAGAGTATCAGGTCTATGTCGTGGATCATCAGATCGAGGACGACGGCTACGTCGGTTCCTCTGGGGACGAACGTCGCCAGCCTGTGGGCCTCTATGAACATGGGCGAGGAGAGCACTCCCATGACCGCGCGCAACGCGGGGTTGAAGCGCTCGATGTGGCCGACCTGAAGCGCCAGGCCGCGCTCCTCGGCCTTTTCCACGATGTCGCTGGCCTCGTCGAGGGTCGTCGCGATGGGCTTCTCTATCAGCAGGTGGACGCCTTCCTCCAGGCAGGCCAGCGCGACGGCGTGATGGTCGGTGGTCGGGACGGCCACGCTCAGCGCGTCGACCGCGGCGATGAGCTCGCCCGGATCGTCGAACGCCCGCCCTCCGAACTCCTCCGCAACCGCGCGTCCGCGGGCGGTGTCGATGTCGTGTACGCCCACGAACTCGGAGTCAGGAAGCTCCGAGTAGATTCTGGCGTGGTGCCTGCCGAGATGCCCGACGCCTATCACTCCCGTTCTGACCACTACTGCTCCTCCCCGTCGATGGTCCCGCCGCGCGGGCTGGCCG
>WJLY01000064.1 GCA_014728245.1 Candidatus Effluviviaceae Genus IV sp. | reverse complement strand
TGCGTGAATGACGCGGGCTTGCCCGCCCCCTCCTCAGCCTTCCTGGGTGACTGCTTTTCTCCGGCGGAAGCCAAGTCAGTTCCTCCCCTTCTGAAGCCCCAGCGCCCCGACCATCGTGATCGCCCTCGTGGGGCAGGCGTCGAGGCAGAGCCCGCAGCCGATGCACTTCTCGCGATCGACCTCGTGACGTTCGCCCTCCTCGCCGCTTATGGCCTTGACGGGACAAACCTTGGCGCACTCGCCGACGCCCTCGCACTTGGATCCGATGAGAGCGACCGGCCGCTTCTGAACGTCGTCGATGATCGCGTTCGTCGGGCAGACCGCCGCGCAGACCCCGCAGTTCGTGCACTTCTCGTAGTCTATGACCGCGAGGTTGTCCTCCATGTGGATCGCCTCGGAGGGGCACTTCTTTACGCACATCTGGCAGCCGATGCAGGCGACGTCGCATACGCTCTTCGCTTTCTTCCCCTTGTCGTGCGAAGAACACCTGATGTGGACCTTCATGTCGACGGGGACCAGCTCGATGATGTTGACCGGACAGGCCTCCACGCACTTGCCGCAACCCGTGCACTTCTCGATGTCGACCTGCACTACGCCCTCGTCGTCCAGCTCGATCGCGTCGAACGGGCAGACCGCCGCGCACGTGCCGAGCCCGAGACATCCGAAGACGCACGCCTTGGGGTGTCCGCCGACCAGGATGGCCGCGCGGCAGTCGCGTATGCCCTCGTAGTCGATGCTCTGCACCGACGTGGAGCGGCCTCCCTTGCAGTGTACGACGGCGACCTTGCGCACGTGCTCGCCCACGTCCGCGCCCAGTATCTCGGCGACCTTGCGGGCTACCTCCTCGCCTCCCGGAGGACACGCCGCGGGAGGCTCGCCCCGAGCCACCGCCGCCTCGGCGTACGCCTGACAGCCGGGGAACCCGCATCCGCCGCAGTTGGCGTTGGGAAGGCACTCCAGTATCTGCCCGACGCGGGGATCACGGTAGACCGCGAATATCCGGGACGCGACCGCGAGCACCGCGCCGAACGCCGCCGCAAGTGCGGTGAGCGCGATAACGGACTTGAGGACGACCGATTCCATCCCGTTATCCCACCTTCAGCCCGGAGAACCCGAGGAATGCCATCGCCATAAGCCCGGCCACGATGAACGTTATGGGGATGCCCCGCATCGACTCCGGAACGTCGACGAGCTCAAGCCGTTCGCGTATCGAGGCCATGAGGACGAGCGCCAGCGTGAAGCCCAGTCCGGCCGCGAGCCCGTGTACGACCGTGTAGATGAAGCTGGTCGCGACCGGCAGGTCGGTCACCATGAACTCGTTGACGTTGACCACCGCCACACCGAGCACCGCGCAGTTGGTCGTGATGAGTGGCAGGTAGATGCCCAGCGACTTGTGGAGCGTCGGCGACACCTTCTCTATGACCATCTCGACGAACTGGACGAGCGTCGCTATCACGAGGATGAACGCGATCGTCCTCAGGTAGACGATGTCGAGCGGCACGAGGATGTAGGTGTAGATGAACCAGGTGACGATCGACGCCATCGTCATGACGAAGATGACCGCCATGCCCATGCCGAGCGCCGAGTCGGAGTCCTTGGACACGCCGACGAACGGACAGAGCCCGAGGAACCTCGCGAGGACGAAGTTAGACACGAAAATGGCGCCGACTATGATGGCGAAGAGCTGGCCCAGATCCATCTCGTACTATCCCCTCTTCTCTTCCGCCTCGGACTTCCTCTTCTTCATCCTGGCGTCGAGGACGTTGAAATAGCCCATCAGAAGGCCGATCGTTATGAACGCCCCGGGCGCCAGTATCATGAGGAGCACCGGCTGGAAGCGCGGGCCGAAGACCATGTAACCCATGAGCTTCCCGTCGCCCAGCACCTCCCGGAAAGCCGCGATCAGCGTAAGCGCGAAGGTGAAACCGATCCCCATGCCGACGGCGTCGAGTATCGATATGCCCAGCGTGTTCTTCGAGGCGAACGCCTCCGCGCGGCCGAGGATGATGCAGTTGACGACGATCAGGGGCAGGAATATCCCCAGCGACTTCGCGAGCTCGGGCAGATAAGCTCCCATCACCAGCTCGACGGTCGTCACGAAGCTCGCGATCACCACGATGTAGCACGGTATGCGGACCTTCGCCGGTATGAAGTTGCGTATGAGCGAGACCGTGATGTTCGAGCCCAAGAGGACGAACGTCGCCGCCGCGCCCATGCCGAGCGCGTTCTCCACGGACGTGGAGACCGCGAGTGCGGGACACAGGCCCAGCGCCAGCCTGAAGACCGGATTCTCCCTGTAGATGCCCTTCACGAGTTCGCCGAGAGGTCTCACTGGGCGGCCTCCTCACCTGCGTCGGAGCCCGTGCCAGGGCCGCCCACGATCGAGAGGAGCATCGCCAGCCCCTCTCTAACCGATTCCGTCACGGCCTCGGAGCTTATCGTGGCGCCGGTGACCGCCAGTATGCCCTCCTCGCTCTCGCTCTTCACCACCCTCAGGCCTTCGAGCGAAGTACCGGCGAACTGCTCCTGGAACCAGGGCCTCTTGCCCGACTCGTCGACGGCGCTTCCCGACATCACCGCCCAGAGCGTGTTCTCCGAAGCGACCTCCTGGATCTTCGAGCCGAGCCCCGGGGTCTCCTGCTGATTCGTGATCTTGATGCCGCAGATCGTGCCGTCAACGTCCACGCCCACGACGCTCACGATCGTGCTCGAGTAGCCGTTGCCGTAGGCGGTGAACGAGTAGCCCAGAAGTTCCTCGCGCGCCTCCGAGGCGTACGCCCGGTAATAGGAGAAAGGCCGGCCGTTCAGAATAGAATCGGTCTCAGTCCTGACGAAGACGGCTCCGGGGTCGCAGGCCAGCGCCTCAATTCTGGCGCGGCCCTGCTCGGCGAGTCTGTACTCCTCTGTGATCTCGTGCGTGACGCTGTATATCGCGGAGAGGCCGAAGCTCGCCGCCGCCGCGATGAGCGCCAGTGCGCCCACGAGTTTCAGGAAGTTACTCACCCTTCTTCACCTCGCCGAAGATCCTGGGTCGCGTATGCCTGTCTATGAGAGGCGTCGCGACGTTCATGAGAAGGATCGAGTAGCTGACGCCCTCGGGATACCCGCCGACCGTGCGGATGATCGTCGTGAGAACGCCGCACCCCACGCCGAATATGATCATCCCCCTCGGAGTCACGGGTGACGTGACCATGTCGGTCGCCATGTAGAAGGCGCCGAGTATCAGGCCGCCGGCCAGCACGTGGAAGAGCGCGTGTCCCGTGAAGAGTCCCGAGGGACCGCCGAAGATCCAGGCCAGCACCGCGACCGTGCCGACGTACGCCGCCGGTATCCGCCAGTCTATGAAGTGCCTGTAGAGGAGATAGACGGCGCCGATGAGAAGCAGAAGCGCCGACGTCTCCCCGATGCAGCCGCCAACGCGCCCGACGAAGAGGTTCAGAAGCGAATCGACCGAGCCGAGATCGGACAGCACCTCCCTCGCCTGCACGATCTGGTGCGTCGTCGACGATGGATCGGAAAGGACCTCGGACACCTTCCGCAGAACCGCGAGCGGCGTCGCCTGAGTCACGGCGTCGACGCCGGCCATCGAGATCCCGGAGAGCGTCCCCCCTCTCGCCGGCAGCCAGGACGTCGTCATGTGGACGGGCCATGACGCCAGGAGGAAGGCGCGCCCCAGAAGGGCCGGATTGAGCGGGTTGTAGCCAAGGCCGCCGAAGACCTGCTTGCCTATTGCGATGGCGAAGACCGAGCCCACCACAGGAAGCCACCACGGAACGCCCGGCGGCAGGTTGAACGCGAGCAGGATGCCGGTCACGAGCGCGCTCCCGTCTCGGATCGTGACCGGCACTCCGCGCGCCCTCTGGATCAGCGCCTCCGTAGCGAGCGCCGCGACGCACGCCAGAGCCGTCAGGAAGAGCGCCCTCGACCCGTAGAAGTAGACCGAACCCGCGATCGCGGGAACGAGCGCTATGACGACTCCGTACATCACCTTCTCGACGGAGACGTCCTCGCGAATATGGGGAGATGCCGTTACGACCAGCCTGCCGTTCACGAGCCTTCCTTCTCGGCCGCTTCCGCCTTCCTGCGCTCGGCCGCCAGGTACTTACCGAACTTGAAGTTGTGCACCAGCCTGCGCCTCGAGGGACACACGTATGCGCACGACCCGCACTCGATGCAGTCCAGAAGCCCGATCCCGACGGCGTCCTCGATCTTGCCGGCCAGGACGAACTTCTCGATCGTCGTCGGGGTGAGCTTCATCGGGCACGAGTGCACGCAATGAGAGCATCTTATGCATGGCGCCGGTGGCTCGACGTCGGTCTCGCCGGGCGCGAGCAGAAGCACGCCCGACATGCCCTTGATGACGGGAACGTCGATCGTGGACTGCGCGATTCCCATCATCGGGCCGCCGGATACAACCTTTGCCACGTCGCCCTTGATCCCGCCCGCCCGCTCGATGAGCGAAGACACGAGCGTGCCGATCCGCGCGAGGAAGTTCGTAGGCCTGCCCAGCGGCCTGCCGGTCAGGGTCATGACGCGCTGGACGAGCGGGCGCCCGAGGTGGACCGCCTCGTGGGCGGCCACCGCGGTTCCCACGTTCTGCACGACGACGCCGACGTCCATCGGAAGCCCGCCGGCCGGCACGGCGCGCCGGAGGGTCGCGTGGATAAGCTGCTTTTCCGCCCCCTGAGGGTACTTGACCCTGAGGGGCACGACCTGGAGATCGCCGCCATCGGGCAAAGCGACTCTCATGGCCTCGATCGCGTCCGGCTTGTTCGCCTCGATCCCCACGAACCCGCGCTGACAACCCAGGGCGCGCAGAAACACCGCGAGCCCGCTGACGACGTCGCCCGGCCTCTCCACCATCAGGCGGTGGTCGGCGGTGAGCCACGGCTCGCACTCCGCGCCGTTCAGGATGACCGTGTCTATCGGCTTGGACTCCGGAGGGGAGAGCTTGACGTGCGTGGGAAACGCGGCTCCGCCGAGACCCACTATCCCGGCGTTCCGAATGATGTTCCGGATCTCGTCGGCGGGAAGCTCGGCGGCGTCTTCTCGCGGTTCCACCGACTCGTGCCACTCGTCGCCGCCGTCCCCTTCGATCACGACGGCCTCCTGCTCGCCGCCGACCGGATGGGGGAACCGTCCGATCGCCGTGACCTTACCCGAGATCGTGGCATGCACCGGCACCGAGACGAAGCCCTGCGCCTCGCCTATCACCTGGCCGACCTTGACCTCGTCGCCGACGGCGACGACCGGTTCCGCGGGCGCGCCCAGCGACTGCCTCAGCGGAACAACGACCCGTTCGGGCGGTCCCGCCTCGACGATGCTCTCGTTCTTCGTGAGTTCCTTGGCAGTCGGCGGATGCACACCGCCTGAGAAGGTCTTGAGTCCCAGGAGTCCCTCTCCGAGTCTCGGGCCCGGTCGAGCCATGCCGGCGCGTCAACACTCGCGACCGCTTGCGAGCCGCCTAGAACGCTCTACAGAAGTTCGATCACCGAGCTCGAAGTCACGCCCATGTTCACGACTCCGCTGGCCGCCGCAGAGGCCACCGCCGCGCCTTCCGCCCGGAGACTCAGACTCGTGTCCGACGTGGCATAGACGATGTTCCCCTCCTCGATGGAGATGAGCATCTCGCCTGTGCCGCTGCCGCTGCCGGTCATGAGCCAGACGTCGTTGCCCTGGGACGCGCGCCCCTCGAACTCGAAGTCGGTAACCGAGCTGACCTCGACGCACCGGATCCCGTACTTCTCCTTGAATCCGATCACCGTGTAGACGGTCTCTCCGATGAAGTCGCGATTGGGATCCGGGATGTCGACGGGCTCTGTCCACGTCGTGCCTACGGAGACGGCTTCCCCGGGAAGCCTCGGGAAGACCTCGGCGATCGCCATGGCGAACTCGCCCGCTCCCGACTCGAACGCCGACTCGTTGGCCATGCCGGTCGCCGACACGAACGTCCCATCGGGCTCGAGCTTGAGCTTGAGCTGCTTGCC
>WJLY01000001.1 GCA_014728245.1 Candidatus Effluviviaceae Genus IV sp. | reverse complement strand
GCGCGGGGCCCATTCCGTTTGCGGGGCAGATGCCTCGACCGGTTCAAGCGTGTGGAGCTTCCTCCCGCTCTCCCTGCCGCGCGGGGCTTTCGCGCCCGCTTTCGATGGGTTATACTGCCACGGCTCCCCGCCGAAAGACTGCGCGCCTGCGGCGCCAGAGCCGGCGCGGACGCGTTCGAGAACCGGGCGGCCGCGAGGGGACGGCCGGGCGATTGCGCAGTACGGTCGGCGCAGATGCATCGGGCGGTCAGCGTTGCCGGTCTACGGCGCGGTCGCGGCCCGGGCGGCAGAGAACAGAATGGAGGCTCCGTGTCTGAACCTGAACGATCAGAGGAGTGGGCGAACGACTTCCAGGTCGTACACACAGCAAACGGCGAAGCGGAAGCACACGGAATAAGGGCGACGCTCGAAGCGGCGGGTGTCCCTGTGCGGGTGAAGGTGCAGGCCGCGACCAAGCTGTTCCCCGTCACGGTCGACGGACTCGGCGCGGTGAAGATACTCGTTCCGCGCGACAGGCTGGAGGAAGCGCGGGAGATCATTGAGACCCCGGCCTCTCCCACCGGGTCCTAGATCCGGACGGCCGGGTGCGCGCCGCGAGTCAGGAGGTGACCTTGGCGGGTCTCAACCTTTCAGATGACAGCATGTGCTTCTGCTGCGGACAGGAGAACGAAGAGGGCCTCAAGCTCGAGTTCCATCAGGAGGGCGACGAGACGGTCACACGCTTCTCCTATCCCAAGCGCTTTCAGGGCTACAGGGACATAGTGCACGGCGGTCTGATCGCGACGGTTCTGGACGAGGCTATGGTGACGCTCCTGAATGAGCGCGGCCATCTGGCCGTGACAGGAGACCTGTCCGTTCGGTTCTTGAGGCCCCTTCCGGTCGAGACCCCCGTGGAAATACGCGCGCGGCTCGTCGCAAGCCGGCGCAACCTCTTCAAGCTCGCCGCAACCGCCGTCCTCGAGGACGGCACGGAAGTCGCCAGGGCGCGTTCGACCTTCCTCTCCACGGGCAGCGAAGCAGGCTGATCTGCCGCCCCATCATTGACTACTGCCGCAAACTGCGGTATAATGAAGAAAAGCGACTGACCGCACCGTTGGCCGCCGTGCGGGTCTATGTGCCCCGATCCTGACTTCCGGAGGTGCTCTCATCAGACTTCACCGAACCAGCAAGACGAGGACCGCCGCGCTTCTGGCGGCGGCCCTGCTAGCCATATCAGCCGTGCAGGCTTCCGGCGTGGAAGACCGGAGCGGGGCGCGGCTGCGTTCTACGCTCAGTGTGGAGGAGGACGCCCCCGGTGACCTCCTCTTGGTTTTCACTGGTGAATCAGCGAGCCCGGGCGACGCCGGCGCTGCTACCGTGCCGCATTCCGGCTCACCGTCGCGCGGACCGAGGCGTGTGAGCTATCGCGCCTCCCGCTTCCCGAGCGAGCGCTCGGAGTGGACGGCCGACGCGGGCGGTCCGGCCTCCTTCTCGGCGCTCGTCAGAGTCCCCGACAGAGGGCGGGTCCGGTGGGCGGTTCTGGACGCTTCCCTCGACGCGCAGGCGGCCGCGAAGAGCGTCGCGGTCTCGGAGCCCGCCGTCATGCGCGACCTGCGCGTCGTGCGCGTCACGTTCACGCCGCCGGACATGGCGCCGGGTGAACGCTGCTCCGTCTACGTGCGCCTGTCGACCGTCGCCGGCCCCGGCGTGAACGAGAAGACAAGAGACCTCCCCTACCTGTCGCCGGCCTTCGACAGGCTCTACAGGCAGCAGGTTGTGAACTACGACCCCGGGGACTACCGGACGTCGCCTCCCGGCGCCCGCGATCCGGTGCCCGACGGCGCCCGGTACCTGGTGATAGCGGCAGACACCTACGAGCAGGACGTGGCGCCGCTGGCCGAATGGAGGCACGCGCAGGGACTGCTCACCCGGGTGGTCAGTCTTTCCACCATCGGCAGCACCTCGGACGACATCCGCGCGTACATTCAGACGGCCTATGACACGTGGGACGTGCCGCCCGAGTTCGTGCTCCTCGTCGGTGACACCGAGCAGCTGCCGGGCCGGGCCATACAGCACCCCATACTCGTGGTGTACACCGACAACTACTACGCCACGCTCGAGGGAGACGACGTCTATTCCGACGTCATGATCGGCAGGATCACGGCGGACAACCACTGGCAATGCGAGACGCAGGTGGCCAAGATCCTGGGCTACGAGCGCACGCCGGTCACGGGAGATCCGGACTGGCCGCTCTCCGCCTCGCTTCTCATAGCCGATGACTACGACTCGGGGGACTGGATCTACTACGAGAACACCTGGTTCGTCTACGACCTGATGGAAGGCGCCTCTTTCGCGCCGATCGACACTCTCTTCGACAAGAACGGCGTTTCGAGGCAGCAGGTCTACAATTCGGTCAACGACGGCTCAGGCTTCGTCAACTTCCGCGGCCAGGCCTGGTACGAGTGGCCCTATCCGTTCGACCTCGATACCCAGTACGTTACGACGGGCTGGCGCCTGCCGGTCGTCCTCTCGGCCACCTGCTACACGGGCACGTACGACGAAGACAACTTCATGTGCGAGGACTGGATGAGGGCGGGAAGCGCCACGAATCCCAAGGGCGGCGTCGCCTTCTTCGCCACGGGCACCGCGTATCCGGGCGAGCCGGAGCTCGCGCTGCGCCGCGGCTACGTCGACGAGGGGTTCTTCGCGAACGTCTTCGACACCGACGGGCTCACGCTGGGGGAAGCCTGCGTGGCGGGCAAGAACAACATGATGAAGCTGACCGGCAACTCCGAGGAATACGACGGATGGAACCTGCTAGGCGACCCGGCCATGCGGCTCTGGTCCGGGGCGATGCGGACGCTCTTAGCCTCGCACGACATGGCCGTCCAGCCCGGCCACACCGACTTCACCGTGACGGTGACCGACGGGCGCGGATACGTCGAGGGCGCGCTCGTCGCCTGCGTTAAGGGCGAAGAGTCGTACTCGTGGGGCTACACGAACTCGCTCGGAGAGGCGACGCTGTCGGTCGATCCGACGACCGAGGGAACGATGACCGTTACGGCCAGCGCGAGGAACGCGGTACCCTACGAGGCCGTCGTGGACGTGGTCACCGGACCCCATCCCGTTCTCTCTCAGTTCGACATCGACGACACGTCGGGCGGGAACGGCGACGGATACCTCAGCCCCGGCGAGACCGTGACGCTCGCCACCGAGCTTGTGAACGCAGGAGACGAGACTGCGACGGGCGTGCAGGCGGTACTGCGGACGACCGACTCTTATGTGACGGTCACGGACAGCGTGTCGAACTATCAGGACATACCACCGGGCGCGGCGTTCTGGAGTGACGACGCGTTCGAGATCGAGGTGTCGCAGGACTGCCCTACGGGACATCGAATCCACTACACTCTGCATGTCACGCACACCGGCACGGGCAACGCGCTCGCTCCCGATCCGATCATCGTCGAGACCGGCGTCGTCTCAGACGCGGGCACGGTCGTCGACGATCCGGCACCGGGCGGCAACGGTGACGGGGCGCTCTCTCCCAACGAAACAGTCGGGCTCGCGGTCACGATCATGAACGACGGCCCCTGCGCCCTGTCGTCGGTCCAGGGTACGCTCACGACGGACGACCCGTCCGTGGCGGTGACGATGTCGACCTCCATCTTCGGCGAGCTCGGCCCGGGCGGCTCCGCAGACAACTCCGCATTCCCGTTCGTCCTCTCGGTCTCGCCGAGCGCGTCGGACGGCCACGTGGTGGAGCTTTCGCTGGCCGTGACCGGTGACGGGGGACACTACACCTATTGCGACACGCTCGGCCTGGCCTTCGAGCTTCAAGGCGGAGCGACGATGCTGCCCTCGGGCCCCGACGACTACGGCTACTACGTCTACGACCAGACTGACGGCCTCTTCGGACCCGCGCCGGCGTACGACTGGTTCGACATCGCCCCTCCGGGGCCGGGGTCGCTCATGACCGAGATAACGGACGAGGACGCCCAGACCGCGACCTTCAGCACGCTGTGGAACGTCGACTACTACGGCCAGACGTTCAACCAGATCTCGGTCAACTCGAACGGATTTCTGAGTCTCGGGTGGACCGACTACAGACTCGGGGACAACTCGCAGATCCCGGATTCTCACGGTCCTCAGAACATGGTGGCCGCCTTCTGGGACGATCTCGATCCGTCGGCCGGCGGTGACATCTACAAGTACCTGGACTCCGCGAACCACCGCTGGATCATACAGTTCGACAACGTGCGCCATTGGGGAATGTCGCACGAGGAGACCTTCCAGGTCATCTTCCGCCATCCGACCTACTACCCGACTCCGACAGGCGACGGGGAGATACTGATTCAGTACGAGGAGATCTCGTTGCCCGGCGCCTGCACGATCGGGTTCGAGAACGAGGCCCAGGACGACGGAATCGAGTGCCTCTACGACGGCGCCTATCATCCCCAGATCGCGCCGATCGATTCCGGAAGCGCTCTTCTGCTGACCACCGTTCCGCCCAGCGCAGGCGGCCTGCCCTGGCTCGTTCTCTCGGACGTCATCCTCGACGACGCCGCCGCGGGAAACGGAAACGGGCGAGCCGAGCCTGGCGAGACCGTCTCGCTCGCCGTGGAGCTTACGAACGAGGGCGGTCTTCCCGCGGAAGGCGTATCGCTGACGCTCAGCTCGACCGACGGCCTGACGGCGATCTCCGACCCCGCGGGTTCGACGCCCGACATTCCGTCCGGAGCCTCGGCGGACAACTCGGCTGACCCGTTCACGCTGACCGTGTCGGAGTCGCTTGGAGATACGGTGGCCACGCTGTGGGCCGCGGTCGAGGCCAACGGAGGCGATACGCAGGGCGCCCAGCGAGTCGAGCTACACATCGACCTCTCGGGGACATCGGTCGCCGACGAGCCGCCGGCCGTCTTCAGGTTCCGGCACGCGAGACCCAACCCGTTCAGGAGCGAAACGGTCTTCGCGCTGGCTCTCCCGAACGCGGGAGACGCCTCGGTCCGCGTCTACGATGTGACCGGCAGGCTCGTCAGGACGCTCGTCGACTCCCGGCTTCCCGCCGGCGAGCTCCGGGTGGCCTGGGACGGTAGGGACGAGTCGGGCGCGAGGTGCGCCTCCGGCGTCTACTTCGCGAAGGTCGAGACCGAGAGCCGAACGGCCACCCGGAAGGCGGTGCTCCTGAGATAGGCCGCCGGGGAGCCGAGGGCATTCCAACGGCCGGCGGCGCGCGGCCGGTCGCCTCCCGAACCTGAAGGCCGACCGCGCCCGTACGCGGCGGGCGCGCATAGAAAAGGGGCTCACCATCCGGCGAGCCCCTCTTCCATCCAGAGAATCGGTACGAGCCGTACCGCCTCTGTCCTCGTCTAGCGGTAGCCGGCCTTGACGCCTGTCCAGGTCTCCCTCTCGACCGGCGTCTCCTCCGTCTCCATCTGAACGGTTATCGCTCCGTAGTTGTTGCCTATCGCCGAGTAGTCCTCGTCAACGAAGAACATGTAGATCCACGAGGTAGCGTGCATCTCGAAGGTGAACTCCTGGCCGTACTCCAGCTCGAATGTCACCGGATGGAGCGGCCTGTTGCGGTCCCTGGTGAAGATGAGGACGCCCTCGTAGTCGCCGCTCGGGGTACCGTTGGTGGCGGCGTCGCCCGACTCGATCGACAGAGTGCAGATGTAGTCCGGCGGGACGTCTATGTTCTTGATGGCGCCGAAGTCCTCGAGGCCCAGGCAGTTGAAGACCGCGTCGACCGTGAGCGTCTCGCGCTCCCTCCCGGCGCTCGTGAACGTCAGGGTCATTATGCCCGAGTTGTCGGGCACGTCCTTCAGGCCCTTGTCGACGAGGAAGGCGTAGAACGGCGTCTCGCTGGCGACGAACTGGTGACTGTCGCCCTTCTCGAGGAAGTGCGTGACCGGATGGTCGGTGTCGCCGTTGTCGTAGTAGAAGAGGAAGACGCCGTCGAAGAACGAATCCGGGTCCGGGTTGGCCTTGGCGTTCCCGTCGACCGTGACCTCGTAGCTTTCCCCAGCCGTGAGCGATATGCTGGCGCCTCCCGCCTGGAAGAGCCCGATGCAGTTCTTCACGGCGTTCACTTCCTGCGTCAGCTGACCGAACGCCGCGGTCGATCCTACAAGCAGGATCGCGAGCGCAACGAGCCAGTACCTGTCTCTCATCAGCCTCATCCCCTCTCGATTGAAAGCCGGGAGAACCCTGGACCCGCGCGGGCGCGGGCGGGTTCTCCGTCTGTTCCTTCACAACTTCCAGCATATCACACATAACGGCGCCGGTCAAGCACGGGCGCGGCAGCCCCCAGACATCTTGAGATAATCCGCGGCAGGTGCGGCGGGACCTCTTGCCGGACGCATGCCGAGCCCCGCCATCCGGGGGCCAAACACGCCCCACGTTGAAACGCGCCCCCGCTCGGACTAGTATGGCTATTGACATCCCCGCTACCATTCCAGCATCAGGCGATGCCGAACACGCAGTCCCCCAATGGAGCGCAGCGCGATGTCGAAAGGAGCACCGGATGGAACTGGATCCTGACATGCTCATCCGCCCCAGTTCGCGGATTCCCTCGCTCAAGTCGCTTGCCGAGGGAGGGCTCGCCCGATGGATAGTCATCGGGATCGTGGCCATCATCCTCTTGGCCACCACCTTCTACTCGGTCGCCACCGACGAGGTAGGGGTCGTCAAGAGACTGGGCAGGCACGTGAGGACCGCGCAGCCCGGCCTGCACATGAAGCTTCCGTTCGCCTTCGAGAAGGTACACAAGGTAAGGGTCAAGCACGTCTTCAAGGAGGAGTTCGGCTTCGCCACCGAGCGACCGGGCGTGCGCACCGTGTACAGAAGGGGCGACTTCTCGGACCAGTCGCTTATGCTGACCGGCGACCTCAACTCGGCCGTGGTCGAGTGGATCATCCAGTACCGCATACAGGACCCGATCAAATACCTCTTCGAGGTGAGGGGCGTCCCCGAGACGATCCGAGATGTTGCGGAGGTCGCCATGCGGACGATCGTCGGCGACAGGAGTGTGACCGAGGTGCTCACGATCGGCCGCCGGGAGGTCGCCGACCAGGTGCAGCTCCGCATGCAGGAGATACTGGACGACTACGGGACCGGCGTGGAGGTCGTGACCGTGAACCTCAAGGACGTCAATCCCCCGGACCCCGTCAAGCCGGCCTTCAATGAGGTCAACGAAGCGAAGCAGGAGCGGGAGACCCTCATCAACGAAGCGTGGGCGGAGTACAACAGCGCGATACCCGCCGCGGAGGGCGAGGCCCAGAGGTTGATCAGAGACGCCGAGGGCTACGCGGTCGCGCGCGTCAACCGCGCCGAGGGAGAGGCGGAGCGGTTCCTGGCCGTGCTGAACGAGTACTCGCGCGCCAGAGACGTGACCAAGAGGCGTCTCTACCTGGAAGCGATGAACGATATTCTCCCCAAGCTGGAGAACACCTACGTGGTCGACCCGGAGCTCAGGAATCTCATACCTCTCCTCCAGCTCGACAAGAAGGGAGGCCAGCAATGAGCACGCGCGTCATCGCAACCATCGTCGTGCTGGCCCTCGTAGGCGTCATCGTTCTGGTGAATTCGCTCTACGTGATCGACATGACCGAACAGGTCGTCATCACTCAGTTCGGTGACCCCATCGGAGACCCCATTAAGGACCCGGGGCTTCGCGCAAAGGCCCCGTTCATACAGAAGGTCAACGTTTTCGACAAGCGGGTCCTGGAGTGGGACGGAAACCCCGACCAGATCCCGACCAAGGACAAGAAGTACATCTGGGTCGATACGTTCGCGAGGTGGCGAATCGCGGATCCGCTCCGGTTCATGCAATCGGTGACGAACGAGATGGGCGCGCACGCGCGACTCGACGACGTGATCGACGCCATAACGCGCGACCTCATCACGTCGCACGACCTGCTGGAGGTCGTGCGGAACACGAACAGGGAGATGGCAGCCTCAGACACCAACCTCGCCGCTACCGACGCCCCGACCGAGGAGATCGATGTCGGGCGCGTGGCGATCAAGAGCGAGATCCTCAAGCGGGCCCAGGAACAGATGCCCCGCTACGGGATCGAGCTGGTCGACGTAGAGATCAAGAGGGTCAACTACGTTGAAGAGGTGAGGCAGAAGGTCTACGAGCGGATGATCTCCGAACGGCACAGAATCGCACAGCGCTACCGCTCGGAGGGACAGGGACAGAGCGCGGAGATCCGGGGCCGGAAGGAGAAGGAGCTCCAGCGGATCCAGTCGGAAGCCTACCAGATCGCGGAGGAGGTCCGCGGTGACGCGGACGCCGAGGCGGCGAGGATCTACGCGGACGCGTTCGGGAGGGACCCGGAGTTCTACACGTTCCTGCGCACGCTCGACAGCTACAAGGAGACCATCGACGAGGAGACGTCGCTCATTCTCACGACCGAGAGCGACTACTTCAAGTTCCTCAAGGACTCGTCGGCGCGCTAGCGCGGCGCCGGCGCCGCGAACGAACCGGGGGCCCCGCACGGACGACGT
>WJLY01000063.1 GCA_014728245.1 Candidatus Effluviviaceae Genus IV sp. | reverse complement strand
GGAGTACACTCTGGCGGTGGCGGCCCGGGCCGTTCTCCGCCGCGAGCGGGGGCCGGTCGTGGCGAACATGTCGACGAGCAGGATGATCGAGGATCTGGCGGCGGCGTTCGGCGTGTCCGCGCATCGCTCGCCCGTCGGCGAGGCCAACGTTGTCGCGAAGATGAGCGAGGTCTCCGCCGTCGTAGGGGGGGAGGGGAACGGAGGGGTCATCCTGCCCGCCGTGCACCCGGGCAGGGACGCGTGCACGGCGGCCGGGCTCTTCCTGACCGCGCTGCTGGATGCGGGGTCAGGCGTCTCGGCGCTCGTGGGCTCGCTGCAGTCGTACTCGATGGTGAAGACCAAGCTGCGCGCTCCGGGCGTCACCGGAGAGGTTATCAGGACCCTCATGGAGCGGACCTTTCCGGACGCCTCGGGCGACTACTCGGACGGAGCAAAGATGACTTGGCCCGACAGGTGGGTTCACGCTAGGATGTCAGGGACCGAGCCCGTTGCGCGGATCATAGCCGAAGCGCCCGATGAGACGGTAGCCTCGGGGCTGGTCCGGCGGGCAACGGAGGTCCTTTCCAACTGCACGGAGGATGGTCTTCCATGTGCGGAATAGTCGGCTGCGTGGCAAAAGACACGGACATCGTGCCGGCCCTGGTCGAGGGGCTCCGGAGGGTGGAGTACCGCGGCTACGACTCGGCTGGCGTTACTGTCGTGGCGGACGGCGCGCTATCCTCGCGCAAGGTCGCCGGTAAGATCGCGGCTCTGCAGGACCGGCTCGAGAAGCATCCGATCCAGGGAGCGCTTGGGATCGCGCACACCAGATGGGCGACGCACGGAGAGCCCTCCGAGGTCAACGCCCATCCGCAGCTCGATTGCACCGGCAAGATAGCGGTAGTGCACAACGGGATTGTCGAGAACTACAGAGCGCTTCGGAAGACCCTCGAGTCGAAGGGGCACGTCTTCAAGTCGGAGACCGACACCGAGGTCCTCGCGCATCTTTTCGAGGAGCACTACGAGGGAGACATAGCCGAGGCGGTGAGAAAGGCCCTCGCCCGCGTCCAGGGTGCCTACGGAATCGCCGTCGTCCACGCGGACGAGCCGGAGGTCCTGGTCGGCGCGCGCAACGGGAGCCCGCTTGTCGTGGGCGTAGACGCAGGCCGCAACTACGTGGCCTCGGACGTCGCCGCGCTCATCAGGCACACGCGTGACGTCGTCTACCTGGACGACCTCGAGATGGTGGTGGCGACGCCCGAGGGCTTCTCGATGACCACGCTCGAGAACGAGATGATCACCAGGGATGTCGAGCGGGTGACCTGGAACATCGACATGATCGAGAAGAACGGCTACCCGCACTTCATGCTCAAAGAGATCTTCGAGCAGGACCGCACCGTGATGGACGCCGTCAGGGGCCGGCTGATCGAGCTGGCCGGCGACGCCATCCTGGGAGGGTTGAGAGAGCATCGCCGGGCGCTCAACACCGCGCGGCGGATGATCATCCTCGCTTGCGGAACGTCGTGGCACGCGGGGCTCATAGGCGAGTACATGATAGAGGACCTGGCCAGAATCCCGGTCGAGGTGGAGTACGCGTCGGAGTTCAGGTACAGAAACCCCGTGATCGAGCCCGGAGACATCGTGCTCGTCATAAGCCAGTCGGGAGAGACCAGCGACACACTCGCGGCGATGAACGAGGCGCACAGGCGCGGCGCGATCGCCCTGGGGATCGTCAACGTGGTCGGCTCGACCATAGCTCGACAGAGCGACGGCGGCGTCTACACACACGCCGGTCCCGAGATCGGCGTCGCGTCGACCAAGGCTTTCACGTCACAGCTCATGGTGCTCTCGGCTCTGGCTCTGATGCTGGGTAGAGCGAGAGACATCTCGGTCGCGGAAGGGCGTCATATCGTCGGGGCGATGCGTGAGCTCCCGCGCCAGATCCGGGAGATCCTGGACACGAACGACTCCATAAGGGACATAGCGAGGCGCTACGCGCACCACTCCAACTTCCTCTACCTGGGTCGCGGCTACAACTTCCCTGTGGCGCTCGAGGGCGCGCTCAAGCTCAAGGAGATCTCCTACGTTCACGCCGAGGGATATCCGGCGGCCGAGATGAAGCACGGGCCGATCGCTCTCATCGACGAGAACATGCCCGTGGTCGTCGTGGCTCCCAAGGACGAGTTCTACAAGAAGATCCTCTCGAACATGGAAGAGGTGAAGTCCAGGGGAGGAAGCATCATAGCGATCGTCTCCGAGAGCGAAGGGGAGGTGGAGCGGCTCGCGGACGACGTGATCGAGATACCCAACACCATGCGGCATCTGACGCCGATCCTCACTGTCGTGCCGCTTCAGCTACTCGCGTATCACATCGCGGTCGAACGGAAGTGCGACGTCGACCAGCCGCGCAATCTGGCGAAGAGCGTCACGGTGGAGTGACCCGCGCGGAGAAGACACTCCATTGCGAGGGCGCGCCGTTCGAGCGGGGCGGCGCCCGCCGGCGCCGCTTCGGCGCCCTTGGAGGCGGTTTGAGCAGGGAAGAGATACTGAAGCTGACGCACCTGGTCGGATGCTCCGGCTGAGCATCCAAGCTGGGTCCGGAGGACCTGAACGCGGTTCTGTCCAAGCTTCCGCCGCTCTCCGATCCGCGCGTCCTCGTGTCGAGCGACACGGTCGACGACGCCGGAGTCTACCTGCTCGACGAGGAGTCAGCGCTCGTTTTCACCACCGACTTCTTCACGCCGGTGGTCGACGACGCTCGCGACTTCGGCAGGATAGCTGCTGCCAACGCCGTCTCGGACGTGTATGCGATGGGGGGTAGCCCGCTCATAGGCGTGAACATCGTCTGCTTTCCTGACGGCGACCTTCCGCCGGAGCTCCTTGCGGAGATCCTGCTTGGGAGCAGAGAGAAGATGGACGAGGCCGGAGCGGCGGTCGTGGGCGGGCACTCCGTCAGCGACCGGGAGCTGAAATTCGGGCTCGCCGTCATAGGGAAGGTCGCGCCGGAACGGCTGGTTCGAAACTCGGGCGCCGCCGAGGGGGACGTCCTGGTGCTCACGAAGCCGATTGGCACAGGTGTGATGACGACGGCCCTCAAGAACGAGGCGCTCGACCCTGAAGGCCTGGCGCGCGTGACCGCCGTGATGTCGGAGCTGAACCGCTCCGCTTCTGCGGCGATGGTGGAAGCTGCGGCCGACGCCGCGACCGACGTCACCGGATTCGGCCTCCTGGGGCACGCGGTCGGCATGGCGAAGGCCGGCGGCGTCACGCTCGAGCTGGACGTGGCGAGCGTTCCTCTGATCGAGGGGGCCATGGACGCGATAAGCGCGGGCTACCGGGCGGGTGGCCTCTTCAGCAACCAGCACTACTACAGGAAGTTCACGAAGGTGAAGTCGCGGGCCGACGCGCTTCTCCTGGAGCTTCTGAACGACCCGCAGACCTCCGGCGGCCTTCTCGTCGCCCTGCCCGAAGATCGGGTCGAAGTCTTCGCGGCCGCGTATGCCGAAGCGGGTGGAGAGCGTTATTGGAGGATAGGGAGGGTACTCCCTCGCGGGGAGAAGCCGGTCGTGCTCGTCTGAGGCTGCGGCGCCATCGCGCGTAGCGTCCTGCGAAGGAGCGGCCGAGAGAGGGAATGGATGGGTCCTGGTGGATCCCGAGGGCTTCAAACCCTTTTGTCGGGCGGCTGATCCCGTCCGAGGTGGGTTCGATTCCCACACATTCCCGCCACCCAAACTGAGCGGGCGGGAGGCGTGTCCAAGCTATGAAGGCGCTCGCGCTTGTTTCAGGCGGTCTGGACAGCGTTCTGGCGGCGAAGCTCATGCTCGAGCAGGGGATCGACGTCGTCGGAGTGAGTTTCGAGTCGCCCTTCTTCACGGCCGACCCGGCCAGAGCGTCCTGTGAGGAGCTGGGGATAGACCTCGACGTGATCGACGTCGGGGGGGAGCTGCTCCAGGTGATAGGCGCGCCGAAACACGGGTTCGGCCGCTACGTCAACCCGTGCATAGACTGCCATGCGCTGATGGTCAGGCGCGCGGGCGGCAGGATGGAGGAGCTCGGCGCTTCGTTCGTCGTGACGGGCGAGGTGGTCGGTCAGAGGCCTAAGTCCCAGATGCGTTTTGGGCTGCAGGCCGTGGAGCAGGAGTCAGGTCTGACCGGGTTTCTGCTGCGCCCCCTCTCCGCGAAGCTGCTCGCGCCGACGGTGCCCGAGACCGAGGGATGGGTCGACCGGGACAAGCTCCTGGGGTTGCATGGAAGGACGCGGAAGCCCCAGATGGAGCTGGCGGAGAAGTACGGTATAACCGAGTACGCTTCTCCGGCCGGCGGCTGCCTGCTGACCGACGAGAACTACTCCAGGGTCTTTCGCGACCTCCGGGACCACGGCCAGCTGTCGGTTCCCGCCGTACGCATGCTCTCCATGGGGAGGCAGTTCCGGCTGTCGGACGACGCGAAGCTCTCGGTGGGAAGAAACCACTCGGAGAACGAGGCCCTGTTCGAGCTGAGGGAGGAAGGACAGCTGCTCTTGAAGGTCGTCGATCACAAGGGACCGGTCGGCGTTCTGGCGGGAGATCCGGGCGAGGACGAGATCGAGACCAGCGCGAGGATCGTGGCCAGGTACTCCGACGCTCCGAGGGGCGAATCGGCCAGCGTCCAGGTCTGGAACGACCGCGACGAGAGACGGCTCATCGACGTCGTGCCGTTTGCGCCGAGGGAGGCGAGGAGGTTTGCGATTTGACGCGGCTCTCCCTGCGCTCCCGTGGAGTTCTCCTGACGGCAGTGGTCGTATGCGCGATCACCCTGGGACCGGGCGCGTGCGAGGCGGGCGAGGGGGAGGCCCTGGAGCCGGGGCCGGCGGAGGCGCTGGTCGCCTCGGCGGTCTATCCCGGGCTGGGACAGCTCTGGAACGACTCCGATCACAAGGCGGCCATCGTTGGTGGCGCCGAGGCGTTCCTCGTCATGAGGCTTCTGCTCGAGGACAGGCGTACCCGCCACGCATTGCGCCTGTACACGGAGACGGAGGAGAGCAGGTACTTCGAGGATTATTCGCGGCACTTCGACACGCGCCAGACGCTGGTCTGGTGGGTCGTCGTGGCCGCCCTCTACGGCATCGCGGACGCCTATGTCGATGCGCACCTGACGGGCTTCGAAGACATGCGGCCGCCGTCGCTGGATGAGTGGCCGGATGCTCGGGGGTCGGGCGGGGGAGGTTTCAGGATAGGACTGGCGTGCAGATTCTAGGCTCCGCGCGGCGGACGCAGTGGTTCGCTCTACGCGGCGTCAGGAGGACGTAAGACCGATGACCAGGAAGAGCGCGAAGGCCGCAAGGCGCAAGGACTATTTCAAGGATTTCGTGGAGACGGTCGTGACCGCCGTCGTCCTCGCTCTCGTGCTGCGCGCCTTCGTCGTGCAGACCTTCAGGATTCCTTCAAGCTCGATGGAGGACACGCTCCTGGTGGGCGACTTCCTGATCGTGAACAAGTTCATCTACGGCATAAAGGTGCCGTTCACCGACACCAGGCTCCGCGGTGTCAGGGAGCCCGAGGCCGGCGACATCATCGTCTTCCAGTACCCGAATCCCGACCCGCGCGCCAGGAAGGAGAACTACGTCAAGCGGTGCGTGGGCGTGCAGGGCGACGTTCTCGAGCTTCGCGACAACGTGCTGTTCAGGAACGGCGAGCGGGTAGAGGAGGACTACATCAAGATACTGCCCGCCAACCGCCCTCTCGACGACTTCGGACCGGTGAAGGTCCCCGAGGGCTCGCTCTTCATGATGGGCGACAACAGGAACTACAGCGCCGACAGCAGGGTGTGGGGATTCCTGGACAAGGACCTCATGAAGGGGAAGGCGGTGATGATCTACTGGTCGTGGGACGCGGAGCGATTCCGCCCCCGTTTCCAGAGGATAGGCGATCTGATCCGATGAGCGTGCGACTGCGCCCGCGATTCGGGGAGACAGGCGGCCCGGTGCTCCGCGCCGATGGGAGTCTCCGGCCCAGGCAATCGGCCTGAGAACCGTCCTGCGGCCCGGTGCTCCGCGCCGATGGGAGACTCCGGCCCAGGCAATCGGCCTGAGAACCGTCCTGCG
>WJLY01000062.1 GCA_014728245.1 Candidatus Effluviviaceae Genus IV sp. | reverse complement strand
GCACCGGAGTGCGGGGCGCCTCGCGTTCTCGGCCCGGACAGAGTACCTACTCCCCGCCCATCCCGGGCATCTTGAACCCCGGCATGGGGAACGACTTCGGGGTCTCCGTGATCATCGTCTCGGCGTCGTCTCCGTGGGCGACGAGCACCATCTCGTAGTCCTCCGATGTCGTCTTGATCAGGCCGTACGGCCCGATCTCCTGCTGCACCCACACGTCGTAGGAGGATTCCTCGCTCTCGCCACGCCAGTGATGGGCCTTGAACGTGCCCGCCGGGACGGTCACTTCCTCAACGCCCAGATCCTGACCGAACGATTCCGGTGCGGTCCCGGACTCCATCTCCTCCTTCGCCTCGGCCTTCTCCATGCCCTGCATCTTCATCATCTCTACGGGCATTTCTATCGCCTGCTCCTCACCCGACTTGATGATCATCCGCTTGACATTGCCGGTATCGCCAGGGTCGCCTGAGACGAGCATCTTCGTCACGATCGGCTCGCCTTCCTCGTTCTTCATGACCGTCTCGTACCAGTAGGCGTCCTCTTCCTGGCCCACGATGGCGACGCGCATGGTCATGGGCTCCTTGTCCTCGAACGTCATCTGATACTCGGCCCAGTATCCCACGACAGGCGTGAACTCTCCGCCTTTCCAGAAATCCTGGCCCTGGGCGGGACTCTGCATCCCGGGTCCAAAGGCCGACGCGGCGGTGGCGAAGAACATAACGGCGATCGCGGACATACAGACGACAGCTCTCATTACAGGTCCTCCTCTCGTCCGGACTTACAGAGCCGGACTCCCGATCGGCGGGAACATTACTGCGTCTCTCTCCTCGCGGTCCTCTCTTGTCGCTCGATACCGCGTCACTCCCCGTCATTCACTGATTGGGATTCCCCCGCGGCGTCTCCGTTGCCAGGAGCTTCCTGGGCGTCCCGCGCGCTGCTGTCGGGCGGAGCGAGACCCGCGATCCACGTCACCAGCTCATCTATGTCCTCATCCGGGAGCGGCTTGCCGCCGAGAGGCATCATCCGGCCTATCATCCCCTCGTCTCCCCGGACCTTGATGACGAGGTAGCTCGCGTCCGGATCGCCCGGTTCAACCAGCGCCAGCGAGTCGACCTCGGTGCTCACGACGTCTATGAGCGACGCGGCCAGGCGGTCCTCCGACAGGTCGAGACCCGCGGCGCCGTTCGCTCCGTGACACGAGACGCACCTCCCGGCCATTATCGCTCTGATTCCCCCGGGCACCGCCGGTCCCTTGCCGGTCTCCCCTGCCGGTTCGCCCGGTTCTTCCTCCGTCTCCCGTCCGGCCTCTCCGCCTTCTGATTTCGCCCGGGCGGCGCCGGCGTCCTTCGTGTCGTCGGGCTCCTTCTGCGACGTCGCGGCGCCGGCCGGCTCCTTGGCAGCCGCGGTCGCGCCCGGGGTCTGCGCCGCCACGTCGCCGGGTCCGGCCAGCCAGAGACACGCTACGAGGGCGCATGCGCAAACGCCCGCAGTCAAAAGGACCTTCATCCGTCTCTCCTTTGCTTCCTGAAATCCTCCGCGTCCAGTCCTACCTCGCTCAGATGCCTGTGAAACGTGGTCCGCTGTATTCCCGCTATCTCGGCGGCCGCCGCCACGTTCCCGTTCGTGAGCCCGAGTAGCCACGTCAGGTATCTGCGCTTGAAGCCCTCGACGGCTTCCTGCTTGGCCGTCTCGTACGTCGGAGGCGTGTCCGCCGCCTCGTACCGGTCGCGAAACAGGTGACGGGGCCGGACCGTGTCCTCGTCGCATCTCACGAGCGCGGCGAGCAACACGTTGCGCAGCTCCCGGACGTTGTTCCGCCTCCACTCCCGCCGCCTGAGCGCCTCGAGCGCCTGCTCGGATACGCCGATGCCGCGGCGCCCCACCTGCCGCGCCAGTTCGCCGACAAGATGGACCGCGATCTCCGGTATGTCCCCGGGCCTGTCCCTCAATGGCGGGACCTCGATCACGTATTCGGCCAGCCTGTGATAGAGGTCCTCCCGGAATCGACCCGCCGGCATCAGCTTCTCGAGGTCCTGGTTAGTGGAAGCGATGACGCGCGCGTCGGTCTCCACCATCTGGTTGCCGCCCACGCGCTCGAAGCTCCGCTCCTCCAGCACGCGAAGGAGCTTGGCCTGGCCGGCGTCCGACATGTCCCCTATCTCATCCAGGAGGATCGTGCCGTGCGCGGCGTACTCGAACTTGCCGGTACGCCGTCGCTCCGCTCCGGTGAACGCGCCCTTCTCGTGGCCGAAGAGCTCGCTCTCTATCAGCTGCTCCGGGAAAGCGGCGCAATTCACGGCGACGAAACGACCCTTCGACGCTCTCCCGCTGGTCGCGTGCAGCGCCCGCGCGACCAGTTCCTTCCCTGTCCCGGACTCGCCGATCACGAGGACGCTGCAGTCGAGCGGGGCCACGCGGGCGATCTCCTCCTTCAGTCGCCTCGTGGCGGAGCTGCTTCCGACGATCGCGTCGAGCGCGCCCCTCTCCTCCTCCTCGATAGCGGAGACAGACCGCCTCATGCGGGCGTCGTCGACTGCCAGCCGGGCCACGTGCACCAGATCGTGCACCGAGAGGTCCTCTCCCTTCACCACGTAGTAGAACGCGCCACGCTTCATGCTCTCGACGATGTCCGCGACGTCGCTCGTCTTGGTGAGCATCACTACGGGAAGCGCCGGGTCGAACTCCTTCAGCCGCGCGAGCAGCGCGATGCCGTCAATCTCATGCTGGAGGTCTATGTCCAGGAAGACGAGGTCATAAGCGACCCTCTCGACGGCGCGCATCGCGTCCTCGGGCGTTCCGGACACGTCGCAACGCAGATCGTCGGACACGAGCGCCGCCAGGTCCTCAGCGTAACCCGTCTCGTCGTCTATGATGAGCACTCTCGGGCGGTCGTCAGGCACTGGCGCTCCCCGCTCAGTGATTGGCCGTTCCGAAGCGGCCGTCGGCCACCAACACTCCCGAACTCGCGATCGGGCGCACTCTGGCTGCCACCGGCACCCGCGACTCGGGGCGGTCGTGAAGCCGGACGCTCTGACAGCCGCCGGCACCCGCGGCCGGCGCCGTCGCGAGGTCCGCGCGCTCCTCCAGCCTCCAGAACCACCGTTTCATACTAACAGCTCGCGCGGCTCGAGTCGTGGGCGAACTACCGAACGCGGCGGGCGACGCCGCACAGCGCCAGCCGCAGCTCGAAGACGGAGCCCTCGCCGGGCGACGACTCCACCAGTCGAAGGGAGCCGCCGCGCTTCGAGAGAATCTCCCTGCTCCGGGCCAGTCCGTGTCCCCCGCCCGCGGCCTTCCCGGATACGCCCTCTTCGAAGATCCTCTCTCTGTCCCGCGCCTCGATCCCCTTTCCCGTATCGCCGACCGTGATGACGACGTGTTCCCCCCGGACATCGGCGCTCAGGGAGATGCGGCGGGTCTCCCCGTCTCGCACCGCATCGAACGCGTTTCCCAGCAGATTCTCGATGATGAACGAGAGCTCCGCGCTGGTCCCGCACACCCTCAGTCCGTCCAGAAGCGGCCGGCCGCTGACCGTGATGTCGACACCCTGCCGGTCGAGATCGGGGGCCCTCGAGTTGAGCGCGCGATCCAGCTCGGCGCCCGCGTCGCACGAACGCTCCAGAAGAGCCGCTCTCTTGATGGCGAGCAGCGACGACTCGACCTGCGGTAGCAGCGCGTCCAGCCTGGCGCCCACGGCCGCGGCTCCGGCCTGCGACGGAAGGTCCCGCGGCAGGTCGCGCAGAAGCGACGACAAATGATCGGCGGCTTCGCTCAGTGCGGCCGCCGCCTCGGGGGCCAGCCCCGCCCGCACGGCCTGCGACGCGATCTCCCGGATCTCCGGAAGAGCTACGTCCCCGACGTCGCTTACTGCCTGGAAGTACCGTTTCGAGAAGACCTCGGGGGTCGGGCCCTCGAAGCTCTGAAGCATACGGAGCTGCTCCCGCAGTCTCCTGAACGTCGACGTGGCCGCCAGCTTCCCGTGGCTTGCCGCTGTGAGCGACGAGAGAAGTGCGTCGAGCGTCTCGCCGCGACTCCCGGCCGGCACCAACGCGCGCCTGAGAGCCGCTATCCCGGCGCGGCGCGTTACGGGAACGGCGGCGAGCACGCCCAGGACAACCCCGATAGGGAGAGCCGCCTTCAACCAGAACGGCACGGGCTTCCGTACGAGCCTGAACCTCCAGACGCTCGTCTGCGAAAGAGCCATAAGGCTGGCGTACGGCTCTCCGCCGAGCGGGAGAGTTGTGGAACGCAGCACGTTCCCCTTGCCCATTACAGTCTCATCGGTTCTCGCTACCGCCAGGGGCGTGAGGTCGGCATCCAGGACGATGACCGAACCCCTGACGGTCGAGATGGCCACGCCTCCGACGGCCTCTCCGGGAGACCCTATCGGGACAGATCGCACGCACTCGACCCCGTCGCGGCAGTCAAGAGAGCCCTCAACGACGAGTCCGCCCTCGGTCCATCCGAGACGATGGACGATCCCGTCGGAGCAGCCGGTGAGGAGCTTCGTCTCGCCCCCGCGCAGCATCGCATCGACCGAGTTCACCGAGCATCCGAACCGCTTCCGGCACAGAAGCGCGCCGTCGGAACCGCGCCAGACGTAGAGCCCGAACCTCTCGGCGTCGAGCTCGGAGTGGCCCCAGACCGCGGTCGCGATCTCGAGGGACCCGTCTCCCTCGAGGTCGCAGACGACCAGATCGACCATGCTGGAGACGCCGCCCAGCTCCCTCCACCAGATCACATCTCCCGTCCGGTCGAAGACCACGACGTAGGAACAGGAATCGTCCCACTCCCCCGCCGTGACGCCGTTATTGGGCGATACGAGGCCAATGACCAGCTCGCGGGCTCCGTCGCCGTCCACGTCGGCCATCTCGGCAACCGCCGATGCCGTCGCGGCCGTCGGCACGCGGGCGGTGAAGGTTCCCAGAGAGAGGTCCCAGAACCAGACGCCACGAGGCCTCCCGAAGATGCCGGCGGTGACCGCGAGGGCGAGCACGTCGTCAGCGCCATCGCCGTCCGCGTCGAAGCCGCCCTTCAGGATCATCCTCCCCGCCCAGGTTCCATCCGGGAGGATCGCGCCCTCGGTCGAGAATCGGATCTCATGGAGGACCGAGTCGGCGGCGGCGCGCCCGGTGATGGTGAGCTGCGACACGACCGCTCGCACGGTGTCACGACTTACCTGCTCCCAGAACACGATCTCCGGCGCGCCGTCGCCGGTTACGTCCCAGAGCCCGGACAGCCCGGCCGCGTTGAAGAAGTGGCGCGTCCACAGCGCGTAGTGCCGTTCCTCCGCCACCCTCGCCACGTTAAGATACGAGGTTCCTCCCTTGGCGAGGGCGTGCTTGACTTCCTCGTCGATTCCGTCCCCGTCGAAATCAGCGATCCCGATTCGTATCGGACGACTCACCGTCTGTATGGCCGGGACGAGCGAGTACGGATACCGCGCCTCCGTGCCGCTCAGGCGCGGGGGGCTCTCGACACAGCCGGCCGCCAGGAGTATCAGAAGTGCCGGCGCGCACAGGAGTTCGAGAGCTTGGTCCTTGATCCTGGAGTGCGTTCGCGAAAGCATGTTCGTGGCGCTCCTGAATCGGCGCATTGCGACGGTTGCGGCGCTCCTTGCGCGGTGCGTCCCAGAAGCCGGCGGCCTCACGACGCGGCGCGCTTTGGTGGACCGCGGCGTCTCCCCGAAGTTAGAGTCGAGACCCCGACGGACGTCGGCGATCCTTGCGTGAAACGTCCCGACTGACTCTCAATCCTAACATTCGTGGGCGCGCCGTGCTATCGTTGCGCCCGCCGGGGCTCGAGCCGGCTCGCCGAGCGGTGTTTTGCCGGCAGCCCCGGGCAGTTTGTGTGCTCCAGTGGGCTACAGACAGGAGTTTGTACGTTCCAGTTGGCCCCGGACAGGGGCGTGCGCGTTGCAGCTGGCCCCGCACAGGGGCGTGCGCGTTTCAGTTGGCCCCAGACAGGAGGAGGCAGACAATGAAGGCAGGTCATCTGTTTCTCATGGCGTTCGTCGTCGCAACGCTGGTCCTCGCGCCGGGCCGGGCCCCGGCCGAGGGCATGAGTGACATCTACCAGACCGACGAGTGGGAGACGGAGAAGCACGTGCCGGTCATCGATTGCCCGGACTCGTTCGTCTCCGGCGAGATGACGGCAGTCGTCGTGCAGGTCGGCAAGGAGATAGACCACCCGAACACCACCGACCATCATGTCCGATGGATCAGGCTCTACTTCATCCCCGACGGATCCCCATTCGCCTACGAGATCGGGTCCTACGAGTTCGAGGCCCACGGGGCGTCGGTCGATGGCCCGAACACCAGCACCGTCTACACGAACCACAAGGTGATGACAGAGTTCAGGACGGAGGTGCCCGGCACCCTGCACGCGACCGCGTTCTGCAACATCCACGGGCTGTGGGAGAGCTGGAAGAGAATATCGATCGCCGAGTAGCCCGTACCGCGCTCTTAGTGTTGGAAAGCGCTCTCTTTTGAGGCTACAATAGGAGGTTGGACCCGGCGCATTACTGGCGGGCCATTCACGAGAAACGATGGGCGTGCCCGCAGCGCGAACGTGCCCGCGGCACGCCGCACATGGACAGCCCGCGCGACAGAATCTAACGAGAGCGCGAGCACTTCCGAGGAAGGAGCGCGAAGTGGCTGAGACGGGCGGTTACAACGCGTTCGAGATGGCGCGTTCGCAGTTCGACAGGATCGCTGACTTGATCGACCTCGACCAGGGAGCGCGCGATTTCCTGCGCACCCCGATGAGGGAGTACCACTTCACGATCCCTGTCCGCATGGACGACGGCAGCATGAAGGTCTTCCAGGGTTTCCGCGTGCAGCACAACGACGCGCGGGGTCCGAGCAAGGGCGGGATTCGTTTCCACCCGCAGGAAACGATCGACACCGTTCGCGCGCTCTCGATGTGGATGACGTGGAAGTGCGCGGTCGTCGACATCCCGCTGGGCGGAGGGAAGGGCGGCGTGATATGCGACCCGCACAACCTGAGCATGCGGGAGCAGGAGAGTATCTGCCGCGGCTTCGTGAGGCAGCTCGCCCGGAACATCGGTCCGCTCTCGGACGTCCCTGCGCCCGACGTAATGACGAACGCCCAGCACATGCTCTGGATGCTCGACGAGTACGAGGCTATACACGGCGGCCGCTACCCGGGCGTCATCACCGGCAAGCCGGTAGGTATGGGCGGCTCGCTGGGCAGGACGCAGGCCACGGGCTACGGCGTCGTCTACACGCTGCGAGAAGCGCTGAAGGAACTCGACATTCGGCCGGCGGACACGACGGCGAGCGTGCAGGGCTTCGGCAACGTCGCGCAGTACGCGATCGAGCTTTACAACCAGATCGGCGGCACGGTCGTGTGCGTGTCCTGCTGGGACCAGAAGGACCAGTGCCCATACGCGTTCCGCAGGAAGGAAGGGATCGACCTCGAGGGGCTGCGTTCGATCACCGATCCCTTCGGCGGCATCGAGACGGCCAAGGCTCGGGAGCAGGGTTACGAGGTTATCCCGGGCGACGAGTGGATCGAGCAGGACGTCGACATCCTGATCCCGTCGGCTCTGGAGAACTCCATCACGGCGGACAACGTCGAGAAGATCGGCAAGCGAGTGAAGATCGTGGCCGAGGGCGCCAACGGACCGACCACGCCCGAGGCCGACAACGCGCTCCACGCTCGCGGGATTCACGTGATCCCCGACTTCCTCGCCAACGCTGGCGGTGTGACGTGCAGCTACTTCGAGCAGGTCCAGAGCAACATGAACTACTACTGGGAAATGGACGAGGTCCTCGGTAAGCTCGACGTCAAGATGACGTCAGCCTACGTGGCGGTGAGTGAACTGGCGCGAAGGCGCGACCTCTACATGCGCGACGCGGCGTACGTCGTATCGATCAACCGCGTCGTCGAGGCCTGCCGCGAGCGCGGCTGGGTCTAGACTCTCTCCGGCGACGGGGCGCCCGCCGCGGGCGTCCCGTCGTCCCCACTGAACCCACGGGAGGCCCGGAGCATGGTGTCGGCGTCACAGCTCCCGCGGTTCGACCGGTCGTTCTCCTCCTCGGAATCGTCGCTCACGCGCATAGGTCAGGGCGAGATCGGCGGCAAGGCCGCCGGCCTAAGGGCCGCGCGGGACGAGGTACTCTCCGGGCTCCCCGAAGGGGCCTTCCCGGAGCTGGACATAGCCGTTCCGACACTCACCGTCCTCGCCACGGACATCTTCGACGACTTCATGAGTCGGAACGACCTCTACGATGTGGCGCTTTCCGACGAGCCGGACGACCGGAAGGCGCTGGCGTTCCAGAAGGGCGAACTCTCCCCCGAGTTCGTCGGAGACCTGAGGGCTCTCATCTCGAGCGTCCACACGCCCCTGGCCGTCCGTTCCTCGAGCCTTCTGGAGGACGCGCTGGAGCACCCGTTCGCCGGTGTCTACGGCACAAAGATGATTCCCAACAACCAGCCGGGCACCGACGCGCGCTTCCACGGGCTCATGGAAGCCATCAAGTTCGTCTACGCCTCGACCTTTTTCGCGGAGCCCCTGGATTACGTTCGGTCGGTCGGACAGAGCCTGCGCGACGAGAAGATGGCCGTCATCATACAGGAGGTCGTAGGCGCCCGCGCAAACGAGCGGTTCTATCCCGCGATCTCGGGCGTAGCGAGGTCATACAGCTACTACCCCACCGCCAGAGCGGCCCCGGAGGACGGAGTCGTTAATCTCGCTCTCGGCCTCGGCAAACAGATAGTCGACGGTGGAGTCTCGTGGACGTACTGCCCCCGGCATCCCAAGGCGCCTCCTCCCTACAACGACATCGGCGACCTGATGAAGAACAGCCAGACTGAGTTCTGGACGGTCAACATGGGAAGGCCGCCGTCGCACGACCCGATCCGAGAGACCGAGTATCTCATGAGGGCGGACCTTCAGGCGGCGGAGTACGACGGGACGCTCAGGCACCTCGTGTCCACCTACGACGGACGTTCCGACAGGCTCAGGCCGGGCCTGCACGGCTCCGGGGCGCGCGTGCTCGATTTCGCCCCGATCCTGTCGCTCGCCGCGCTGCCCCTGAACGACCTCGTGCTCGAGCTGCTCTCGCTGTCGGAACGGGCCATCGAGAAGGAGGTCGAGATCGAGTTCGCGGTCGCGCTCGACCCGCTCGAGCGGGAGCGACCGAAGTTCGGGTTCCTGCAGGCCAGGCCGATGATGGTCGCGAGGGAGCCGGTCGACGTCTCGGAGGAGGATCTCGCCGGACCGCGCGTCGTCGTCGCGTCCGAACACGCTCTGGGAAACGGCGCCAGAGACGACATACGCGACGTCGTATACGTCCGCCCGGAGTCGTTCGAGGCGCGACATACGCCCGCGATCAGGAACGACCTGCAGGCGATCAACAGGAAGCTGGAGGATGAGGGACGCCCGTACCTTCTCATCGGTTTCGGCCGCTGGGGAAGCTCCGATCCATGGCTGGGTGTGCCTGTCGACTGGGCGCAGATAAGCGGGGCGAAGGTCATCGTGGAGGCGACGCTTCCGCAGATGAGCCCGGACCTCTCGCAGGGGTCTCACTTCTTCCACAACCTGATCAGCTTCGAAGTGCTCTACCTCTCGGTACGTCACACATCGGAACAAGGGATACGATGGAACTGGTTCGACACCCAGCCGGCCGAGGCGGAGACGGCGCTCGTCAGGCACGTGCGACTCGATTCGCCTCTCCTGGTGAGAGTCGACGGAAGAACAGGCCGGGGAGCGATACTGCATGAGTGAGGACTGGACAGGGAGAGCGATACTCCATGCCGAATGACGCGGCCGGAAGCGGCGAGCGAAGGACACCGGACGGACTCCTGGAGTCGCTCCAGGAGCGCGCGAAGGAACTGAACTGCCTCTATCACGTCGAGGAGGCTCTCCGGACGCACGAGAACTCCCTCGAGGACGCGCTGGAGAGCGTGATAGACGCCATCCCGCCGGGCTGGCAGTACCCGGACATATGCCGGGCGCGCATCTCGGTCGAAGGGCTCGACAAGAGATCGGAGGGCTTCGAGGCCACGCCCTGGGTGCTCACATCTGAGATCTCCGTCCAGGGGCGCACTGTCGGCTCGGTCGAGGTCTACTACCTGGAGGGCCGCCCGGAGGAGGACCAGGGCCCGTTCCTCAAGGAAGAGGTAAGGCTGATCAAC
Organism: Candidatus Effluviviaceae Genus IV sp.; assembly: GCA_014728245.1. Classification (GTDB taxonomy): domain Bacteria; phylum Joyebacterota; class Joyebacteria; order Joyebacterales; family Joyebacteraceae; genus WJLY01. The sequence goes on along the minus strand of WJLY01000062.1, from coordinate 4,020 downwards.
ACGATCGCCGGGCTCATCGGCCACTACGTGCTGAGGCAGCGCCTCCAGGACGTGCAGAAGGACTGGGAGGCCCTCCGCGAACAGGGTGAGACGCAGGGGACAGAGATCTGGCGAAGTCCCCTGCATCTGCTGCGCGAGTCTGATCGCGGACTCTATCTGAGGATCGCGCACAAGATGCTGAACTACCTCTGCCAGGTAGGCATCGATGAGGCGCAGAGGACGCTGATGGGAGGCGAGCCGACCGCCTCAACCGAGCAGGGAGCCCGCGGTGAGGCGAACGTGCCCGCCTGCCCGCCGCTGCAGGACACCGACTACCTTCTGAGCGACGCACCCTTCGAGCTCGCCAGCAGGTATCTGAGCCAGACCGAGATCCTGACGCGCGTGCAGAACTGGATGCAGGAAGACAAGGCCTCGACGTTTCTCCGCGTGCTCAATAACCCCCGAACATCCCTGCCCGAGATCGTGGACGCGATGAGGAGGTTCGAGCACGGGATACCCGACAAGCTGGTCCTGAGACCATCGACGCTCAAGACGCTGCGCGTCTCCCTCACGCAGAGGATCCTGACCGAGCAGATCGATTTCGTGCGCGTCGCCAAGGAGAACGTTCACATCGAGGACTTTTTCGAGCTGTCGGGGAGAATGATCATCCCGGCCGGCAGCCACGGGAGGCTGGGCGGCAAGAGCGCCGGGATGGTCCTGGCCCACCGCATACTGGAGAGAGCCTCAACGCCCGAGCGTCCCATCGGGGAGAACCACCTGCCCAACACGTGGTACCTGCCCTCCGACGGTCTGCTCGACTTCATCGGCCACAACGATCTGCAGGACGTGATCGAGCAGAAGTTCAAGGACACGGACGAGATAAGACGCGAATACCCGGACATCGTCAGGCTCTTCAAGAGCTCGACGTTCCCCCCGCGGATCATGAACGGTCTTTCCGTGGCGCTCGACGACCTGGACGACGTGCCGCTCATCGTCCGCAGCTCGAGCCTCCTCGAGGACAGGCTCGGCACGGCCTTTTCCGGCAAGTACCGGAGCCTGTTCGTCGCGAACAGGGGATCGAAGTCCGAGCGGCTCGCCGCGCTTGCCGACGCCATAGCGGAGGTCTACGCCTCGACCTTCGGCCCGGATCCCATCGAGTACCGCCGCGAGCGGGGTCTCCTGGAGTTCAATGAGGAGATGGGCATTCTGATTCAGGAGGTGGTGGGCCGCAGGATCGGGAAGTACTTCCTACCGGCCTTCGCAGGCGTCGCCTTCAGCAACAGCGAGTTCCGCTGGTCGCCTCGGATCGAGCGCGAGGACGGCCTCGTGAGGCTGGTGCCGGGCCTCGGCACGCGGGCCGTCGACCGCGTCGCCGACGACTACCCGACGCTTCTCGTGCCCGGAAAGCCCAACCTGAGGGCCAACGTAGCCGTCGACGAGATCGTGCGCTACTCGCCCAGATGGATGGATGTCATCAACCTGGAGACGGGGACCATCGAGACCAAGCGGGTCCAGGATCTCATGAAGGAACTCGGGGGCGACTATCCCATGCTCCGGGAGGTCTTCTCGTCCCTGCAGGACGGCATGCTCAAGCAGGTCCCGCCGCCGGTCATGCTGGACGCCGAGCGGGAGAACCTCGTCGCGACGTTTGACGGGCTGGCCGGTCGGAAGCCGTTCCTCGAGCATCTGGACAACGTACTCGACCTGCTCGAGGCCAAACTGGGGACGCCCGTAGACATCGAGTTTGCTCACGACGGAGAGCGTTTTTATCTGCTTCAGTGCCGCCCGCAGAGCAAGGCGGACCAGTCGACCCCCGCTCCGATCCCCAAGGACGTGAGCCCGGACCGTGTCATCTTCGCGGCCGACAGACATGTCTCGAACGGATGGGTTCCTGAGATCACGCATGTCGTGTACGTCGATCCCGACGGCTACGCCGAACTGGCGGGGCGCGACGAAATGCTGGCAGTCGCTCGCGCCGTGGGCAAGCTCAACCGCCTGCTCCCCACGAAGCGCTTCATATTGATCGGCCCGGGGCGCTGGGGCAGCCGCGGCGACGTGAAGCTGGGAGTGAGCGTCACCTACGCCGACATCTCCAACACCGCGATGCTGATCGAGGTCGCCAAGCGCAAGGGCGAATATGTTCCCGACCTCTCGTTCGGCACGCACTTCTTCCAGGATCTGGTGGAGTCGCGCATCAGGTACCTGCCGCTCTACCCAGACGAGAACGACGCCACGCTGAACGAGCGGTTCTTCAAGGGCGCGTCCAACCTCCTGCCCGAGATGCTCCCGGAGTTCTCGCATCTCGCGGTAGCGCTGAAGGTCATCGACGTCCCGGCTGCGGCCGATGGACTGGTGCTGCGTGTGCACATGAATGCGGACCTGGACGAGGCGATCGGGTTCCTCGAGGACCCTGACGAGAACCACGCGGAGCCCGTCCCGGTCGAGGAGAAGACGTCCAGGAAGCCCGTCCAGTACTGGCAGTGGCGTCTCGGAATGGCGGAGAGAATCGCGGCGGCGATCGACCCGGAGAGATTCGGCGTGGAAGCGGTCTACGTGTTCGGAAGCACCAAGAACGCGACCGCGGGCCCGGCGAGCGACATTGACCTTCTGGTTCATTTCCGCGGAGACGAGAAGCAGCGGCGCGCGCTCACCAGCTGGCTCGAGGGCTGGGGCCGCGCGCTGGCCGAGATGAACTACCTGAGGACCGGCTACAGGACCGAGAGCCTTCTCGACCTACACCTGGTCACCGACGAGGACATAGAGAAGAAGACCAGCTACGCCGCGAAGATCGGAGCGGTCACAGACGCCGCGCGAGAGCTCCCGATGGGCACAGCGATTGAGGGAGGTGTCTGAACGCCCGGCCGTCAGCGGCCGGGTCCTGCGGCGAGGCAAGGCGTAGGCCCGGGTCTCAGAGCGACCGTTCGCTCTGCAGCCGATCGCGCATCCCGTGGTCAGATGAGTTCGCGCGTCGCCCGCTCCGGGTGTGAGGTATCGAAGCGTACCAGGGCCAGCTCCGGCCCGTCATGCGCCCCGCCGAACAGGTGTGTCCGCCCTATCTGTTCCCGCCACGCCCCCGTCAGTCTGGCGGCCTCGTGCACGTGCCCGTGAAGCGTTACGAGTGGTTGCCGTTCCTCCACGAACCGCCTGATCGCTATGCTCCCCACGTGTACGTCAAGAGGAACGTGGTCGATCGTCCTACCGTCGAGCGCCGCGCGGTCGAGCGCCGTATCGTAGGGCGGCGAGTGGAAGAGAAAGATTGCTCTCTCCAGATCGTCGTCGCCCGCGAGATCGTCGAGGTCCCGCGCGATCGTTCCGTACTTCACGTCCCGCATCTCGCACGCCACGCCGCGCCTTCCCTCCTCCGGCGATACGCAGCCCGGGTCCACGAACCGCGAGACGTCGTAGCGCTCCCAGTCCTTCATGAGGAACGGTGTCGGCGGCACGAGGCTGTAGCCGTAAACGCTGAAGTCGGGGGTCTCGACGCGCCGGCCGTGCACGTAGTTCCACACGCCCAGGCTCTCGGCCTCGATGACGGCCTCCTCCTCTACTCTCGGGTCGTCGTTCCCCAGAATGAGGAAGACGCGCGGGTAGTCATCGCCCAGCTCTTCCTTAGCGCGCGAGAACTCACGCACCAGGTAGTCTCCCACGAAGTCAGGAGGCCCCGGCAGCCGGGCCATCGCGTGCGGCAGAAGGTCGCCGCCCAGAAAGACCGCACCCGGACGCTCCGCGAGAATGGCGTCGAAAAGCTTCCGGTACCTGTCCGTGTGCCCGTGAATGTCGGAGCAGAAGAACGAGAGCAAGTCGTACCTCACTCGGCAACGCGCTCACCTGTTATTGGACGGAGCGGGACGACCACTGGGCTCCGCTCTGGGCGCGCCCGCACCGGGATCGTCGCGCCGGCCGCTCGGTCGAACTTCCGCGAGTCGTCTCGGGCCGCTCGGTCGAGCCTCCGCGAGTCGTCTCGGCCGCTCGGCCGAGCCTCCGCGCATTGTCGCACAGGCGCGGGCGCCGCCGCAACCGGCCGGCCGGAGACACGGAGCG
>WJLY01000061.1 GCA_014728245.1 Candidatus Effluviviaceae Genus IV sp. | reverse complement strand
CTCCTCCCTCGGCGTACTGCTCCCTCACGACCGCCAGATGTCCAACGTACTGCTTGAAGCTGAGGCTCCCGCCCAGGCCGATCGAGTTCTCGGGCACGATCGCGTTGTCTATGTCCGCTCCCAGCTCCTGAGAGTATCCCGCGCGAAGCGTGAACCTGCCGCCGGCGAGATCCAGCTCGCCGCCCAAGGCCAGATTCGAGATGGACTCACCGAACTGGTTCCAGTCGTCGCCGCCCTCCTCCTCCGAGTACCCGGAGAGCGTCGACTTGACCTTGCTCCAGCCCTCTCGCGAGAAACCGACGTGAAACGTGAGGGCGTCGGTCGGCCTGTACCTGACACCCGCCGACGTCACGGGCTGAGTCGTCGACTCGCCCTCCATCGTGCTCTCGTAGTAGTCGCCGTCGACCGTGATCTCGGACGACCACCTGTAACCTATGGCGGCGGTGACTCTCTCGGTCACGTCGAACGTGAACCCGAGCGCGTAGGACGCCGACAATCCGTCCAGCCGGGCGGAGCTCAGCGTCTGCCCGAAGCGCAGTCGGGACTCCTCGGTCAGATTTACGATGCCCGCCGCCAGCCCGATTCCTCCCTGCCCCCGATCGCCTATCCTGGCGGCCGCGACGAGCTCGAAGAAACGCAGCGAGCCGTTGAACTCGCGCTGATAGCTACTGAGCTCGTCGTCCTTCATCCTCTTGCCCGTCAACTCAAGGTTCCGATAAGAGGGATTGGAGTAGCCGAAGCCCAGCGTGAAGATGCCGGACGTCCTCACCGCGACGAACTGGGAGAAGAGAAGCCCGTCTTCTGAGGCGTCGAGGTACTCCTCCCCGTCGGGAAGATAGTCTCTGCTCTTGATGTTGTAGCGGATGGTCGCCTGACCGGCGATGCCTTCCACCTCGGAGACGGCGGCGGGGTTGAAGAAGTAGGACGCGAGACCCCCGGTAGCGATGTTCGCCCTGCACATCGAGGCCTGCTCGGCGCTCATGTAGTGGGAGTAGGTACGCGGGATGTCGCCCAGCCCAATCAGAGCCTCGTCAGCGTCGTCCTCGCCGGCCGTCGCGGCCACAGCCACGACCATAGTGAGCAGCACCGAGATAACTAGCGTGCGCATGTAACCCTCCAGTTCCGCGGGGGGTCCGGTCCTTGTGGAAGCGTGCCCGGACTTGCAGACTGCGTGACGCGGGCGCGCCGAAGCTCGCGGCGTAACGCCGGAGCCGGCCATCACGTCACCACTTATCAATATGATGCAAGAAAGGAATGCAAGTCAACAACCGGTTGGGATGGGACGCGCTCGCGACCGCGTTGCGGCGGAGCGGAAGGCCGCCCGGCGCCGCTCATGCGGGCATGCCGCGCCCACTCCGGGACCGAAAAGGAGGCGCGCCCGGTCGTCAGCGATACAGGCCCTTGATGGCGCCCCAGCTTCGCTCCTCGACGGGATTGTCCATGTCGCTGAACCGAACGAAGTCTACCCGGCAGGGTCCGCCTCCGGCGTGTTCAATCGTGAAGAAGTAGACGCCGGCGTCCACACAGAATGAGCCGCTCCCGGCGGCTCTGGAGAAGGGTCCTCACCCGAAGCCCCAGCCTTCGGTCAGAAGGTGCTCTCTCTCGATGTGCTGGCCCGGGCCGGGAGCGTCGCCCATGCGGACGGTCAGCCGAACGGTGTCGCCGTAGCTGGATTGGTATGCGATGTCGCTCGCGTAGCAGGCGGCGGCGGGAAACGACACCTTCAGCCGGATCCACTCGCCGGGCAGATCGAGCCCGCCGGCAGCATAGAAACCGCTCGCTCCCGAGCACCATTCGGTGCCTATGGGAATGCCGCCCAGGTCGTTGTAGCCGTACGCCTCGAACTCCTCCCCCTCGACGACTATGCCGCCCGCCCCCGCGGCGGGAGCGGCCGACATGAGAAGCACGAGCCCCGCCAGAACCGCGGCCCTCACTTGAGCTCGACTGCCGAGGCTTCCATCTTGATGCGCGTTTCGCGCGTTAGAGAAGAACACTCGTCACGCCTTTCCATGTGAAGCACTCTTCCGCGGCCTGGCCGCGTACTTTCATTTTTTGATGCGGGGAGCTGCCCCTGGGATTCGAGGCTTGGGAAGGCGAGGTCGGCCCGGGCGTCCGCCCCTCGAGTACGGCGCCGGGGCGTCAACCCGCAGTAGCCCGCCGGCGGGCATTGACGCGTCGGCCTCGGCGAGAGGCCACCGGCGCCCCCATCCGGGTTCCGAAGGCCTATCGATACAGGTCCCGCGCGATCCCGACCTCCAGACTGCGGCCCGGCTGCGGGAACCCGTCTTCATCCTCGTAGAGCTCGTCGAAGGCGTTGTCCACACCGGCGAACAGGTCTCCCCAGGCCGTCGAGAACGAACCGCGCAAGTCGACTACGTAGTGGGGATCGAGCGTGCCCCCGCCCTCGCCGCGCCTGGACCCCACGCGTCTGACTCTGGCCATCAGCGTGCCCGGCCCGCGCTCGTAGGTGGTTTCGAGCGTCGCCATCGTCCTGGGGATCAGCGGTACGAACTCGTTGGTCTCGGCGTCCCTGGCCGACGTCATGGCGACCGTGAGCGCCACCTCGAGGTCACGACCCAGCCTGTGCAGGACGCCCACCTCAGCGCCCCACGTTGAGACAGAGCCCAGGTTCTCCGCGGGAGAGCCCCAGCCCGACGTCACTATCATGTCCTCGACGGACTGCTTGAAACCGAGAATCGAGAGCCGCGACCCCTCCGGGGTCCTCTGCGAGAGCTCCACCTCCACGGAAACGCTGCGCTCCGGTTTGAGGGCAGCGTTCCCGATCTCCGGACCGAACCACTCCTTCAGGGTGGGAAAGCGCGTCTTCATCCCGGCCAGAAGGCGCACGGCCCGTCCCGAACGAAGGCGGTGCGTCCAGGCCGCCTGCGGGTTCAAGCGAGCCAGCGAGCGTCCCTCGCCGAACATCATGTCGGTGTTGAGCGCCACGGCGAGCTTGTCGGAGTCGGTCATGGCCAAGACGTCCTGCGCGTAGATCGAGGACGTCGTGGCCTCGTAACGGTTCCACTCCATGCCCACGTCGCTCTGAAGCCTGGCGAGATCCCCACGCACATTTAGTCCGCCCGACAGCCTGTGTCCGGCAACGCCTCTGTACTCCGAGTACACATAGCCGCCGAGCGCGCGGTTCGATACCGTCGAGAGCCACCGCCTGTCGGTTCTCTCGAAGTCGCTGTAGGCGGCAAGCTGGTTGTCGTTCGTACCGTAGTAGAGCTTGCTCTCTATCAGAAGCTGGTCGGTAGGCCGAAACCCTATCGAGCCCACCGTCCTTACCTCCCGCCAGTAGGGAAAGCGCCAGAAGCGCGGACGATCGGAGCTGGTCGAGGCGGGGACGTCCCAGGAGCCGTCGGCCACCTGCACCGACAGCGCCGCGTCCGTTCGCGCGCCCATGTCCCACGCGGCGCGGCACCACGCGAGTACGTGCTCGCGCCCGGAGTAGTCGCGCGCGCCTCCGTCCTCCCATTTGTCGGCGACGAAGGACGAGGGCAGGCGGTACTGCGAACGCCCGTTGGCGGCGACGCCTCCGGCCAGCCGGACGCCGGAAACGCGTCCGGCCCCCGTAAGATAGCCCATGTATCGGCCCCCATCACCCGCCGACAGCCTGTACGAAAGCCCGGTCCTGTCGCCCGCCACGGTGGCCACCTCGACTATGCCCCCGAGCGCGTTCGCCCCGTAGACGCTGGCCGCCGGGCCCTTGGTGACCCTGACCCGGCCGAGCGCTCCCGCCAGGACCATCGAGGAACTCACCGTACCGGTGTAAGGATCGGAGATAGGCACGCCGTCGACCAGTATGACCATCTCGCGCTCCGCCAGTCCGCGGGTCGAGAGCCTCGCCTCTCCGCGGGAGTCGGTGCGGACGGCGACGCCCGGCACGAGCTCGAGGGCCTGCGAAAGATCCTCGGCACCGGCCTCGTCGATTTCCGAAGACGTCAGCTGGAAAACGGAGTAGGGACCGAAGAGCCTCGTCCCGTAGACCGTCAGTTCCGGAAGCACGTACGTCGGCCCGGTCCCGCCGTCGGCGGTCGTCGAATTGGGATCCGTCTTCTGCGCATCGCACGGCAAAGGGGACAGGGTCAGGATGAGAGCCACGACGACCAGAGCGGCCCCACCTGGAGGAATGCGACTCGCCGGATTGTGTCCGGCCGCCTCGGATCGGCGACCACGCTCTCTCGTGGAGGGCGCGAGCAATATCCTGTCGACGAACAGCACGGCACTAACCCCCGCTAACAGGTGTACGAGCGCCAGAAACGCTATGGCCAGGATCGCCTGGAGAGAAGCCGGCGACTGCTGACCCGTCATGAAACCTATCGTGAATCGGAAGACCCTCTCCGGCCCGTAGCCGGCGAGGTAGCCCTGAACGACGAAGGGGTGGACGAGCGCCCACAGGACCGCCAGGGCGCCGGCAAGCAGTCTGGATTGCTTTCTCGGCGGGGCCAGGCTGAGCACCAGCTCGATTATCGCCGCTTCCGTCACGATACCGATGGCGGCGAAAGCCGCGCCTCCGAAACCCGAGAGGAAACGGATACCGCCCGCTGCCACCCCAACGAGGAGCGAGGACCACCTGCGGGGCACGCTGGCGCGGGCCGTGAGGAGTATCACTACGCCGAACGCCGACAGAATAGAACCGCCGAAGGGGATGTGCCAGCCCTTGATCATCCCCCCCACGGTGATCTCTATGACGCCCCAGAGGGCCGCCATCAGACCGAGAAGGGCTATCTCCCTGCTGCCGAACGAAGCCCGACCGACGACACCGGCAGATGAGTCTCGTCCACGCCGGCTTTCTTCCATGCGAATCTCCGGAAACCGCCTCCGCCCGATAGGGGGCCCCGGGATCTCCCCGATGCGCCTGACCCGGGCGGCCCGCAATGACAGCGTGATGGTACATGAGCGCCGCAAGGCGCGCAACACCACGCCCCGCGACGGAAATGACGCGGAACTTCACCTTCCGCCGGCTAGAGCGCGCCCGCGGTAGCGGGCGACGCTCTGCCCGACGAGCCTAGGGACCCCGCTCGAGAAGCTCCCTGGCCGCCGCGGTGTCGCCCTCAGCCAACTCGAGTTCGCTCCACGCAGCGCGGAACTGCGCTCCCTCCGCCCCCATCTCGCGCGCCTTCGTGAAGAGACGGCGGGCCTCATCGTGCATGCCGAGACGTGTAAGGATGCTCGCCTTCAGCGCCACCGGCTGCCAGGCGTTCGGCAGGAGACGCAGTACGTCGTCCAGGTGGACAAGAGCCTCACCGGGCTCGCCGCTCCGCTGGAGCATCAGGGCGAGATCGTACTTCAGTCTGGGGTTGTGCGGCTGCAGCTCTACCGAGCGCCGCATCGCGGCGACCGCCGCGTCGATATCCTCCATCTCCCAGTAACAGCGACTCAGGCTCGTGAAGACGCCGGCCGAGGTGGGACTCGCCTCCTGCGCGCGGCGGTAGGCGGCGACCGCTTCCGTATACCGCTCGCGGCGGAGAAGAAAATCACCGTACGCGAGTCGCGCGGGAAGATCGTCACCGGCGCTCCGCTCGACCCACCTGAATATGCTCTCGGCGCGCTGGAAGTCGCCGCGTTTCTCGTGGAGGCCGGCAAGTTCGAGTCTGTAGCGCACGTTCTCGGGCTGCAGCCTTGACGCGAGCGACAGGGCTTCGAGCGCCGACTCCTCGTCCCCGGCAGCCAGGTGGAGTCTCGACAGATTGTGGTACGTCGACGCTCTGCCGGGCGCCAGCTCGGCCGCGACCCGCAGCTCCTGGAACGCGTCGGCAAATCTACCGGCCTTCCTGTAGGCCACTCCCAGGTTGTTTCTGATGTGGGCCTCCGTCGGCGCGAGCTCTCTCGCCCACTCCAGAACACGGATGCTCTCCCGCGCCTCTCCACGCACAAGGAGAAGCTGCCCGAGATCCGCGAGACTGGTGGCGTAGGCGGACGCGGCGCCGTCACCGCTAACGGCGCGCGGGTCCCCTCGATCCCGGTCGAGACTCCGCCATATGTAGG
>WJLY01000060.1 GCA_014728245.1 Candidatus Effluviviaceae Genus IV sp. | reverse complement strand
GTCTCGCGTTGAGAGCGTCGGCGGCCGGCCCGTCGGGCGGCCAGCGGTGCCGCGCGTTGAAAGCGTCGGCAGCCGGCCCGTCGGACGGCCAACGGTGCCGCGCGCGAGCTCGGTCGCCGGAGGCCGCGCACGCTCACCGCTGTTGCCAAGGGCGGGGCCTCAAGGGTATCCTCTTCTCTGGAGGTGATTATGACGAATCGTTCATCCACACGCGCCGCGGCGCTGCTCGTGGCGGTCCTCGTGATCGCCCTGTCTCCAGGCGCGGCCGAAGGACGGGGCGCCATGGTGACGTTCAAAGTGCACGTTCCGGAGTCCACCCCTCCGGAGGCCAGTGTCTTCATAAGCGGGAACATCCCCTCCCTGGGCCCGTGGGATCCCGGGAAGGTCGAGCTGGGAAGGATCGGGGAGCGGCTGTACGCCATCACCCTGGTGCTCCCCCCGGAGACGGAGCTTCGATACAAGTTCACTCGCGGAACCTGGGAGACGGTCGAGAAGGGACCTGACTACGAGGAGATACCGGACCGCGTCCTCCAGGTCGTCGGGGACGAGACGGTGCCCGTGTGGGTGGATGCCTGGCGCGACATGTCGCCCTTTCGGGAGACGCATACCGTCGTGGGAGACCTGCGAACGCATCCGGAGTTTCCCGCGACCAAGCTCGGCAACTCGCGAGACCTCCTCGTCTTCCTCCCGCCGGGATACGAAGACGACGAGGAGAGGCGGTATCCGGTTCTCTACATGCATGACGGGCAGAATCTGTTCGACGCGGCGACCTCCTTCATCGGGGTCGAGTGGGGCGTCGACGAGACGGTCACCCGAATGGTCGAGGCGGGGCAGGTCCGCCCGGTGATCGTGGTCGGGATCGAGAACACCAGCGACCGGGTGTTCGAGTATACGCCCGAGCCGGACAGGACGCGGGGCGGCGGCGGGGCCTCGCTCTATGCCGACTTCATCCTGAACGACGTCAAGCCTTTCATCGACCGGACGTACAGGACGCTGCCGGACCGCGTCAACACCGGCGTTGCCGGCTCGTCTCTCGGGGGGCTCGTCTCGCTGTACCTGGCGTGGTCGCACCCGGACGTGTTCTCGCGCGTGGCGGCCATGTCGCCGTCGTACGGGTGGGCGGACGAGCACATCGTGGGCTTCCTGCGGGAGAAGGAACCGCCGCCCGGGGTCCGGGTCTGGCTGGATATGGGGACCGCGGAGGACGGGACGGATCGGGACGCCGACGATGTTCCGGACCTGATCCAGCTTCATCGCAAGGTTCGCGACATTCTCATGGAGAAGGGACTGACGATACCCGGCAGGCTGAGGTACGTCGAGGACGAGGGGGCGGTTCACAACGAGCGCGCATGGAGCGCCCGCTTTCCCCGAGCGCTCCAGTTCCTGTTCCCGGCCGGGAGATGACGGGTTCTCGCTGCGCTTCCGTGGACGTCCGGACGGATCCTCGGGCTGCCTGTTCGCCCTTAGGCCCGGCGCATGATCCAGGCTCGCGCCGGCCGGCGACATAGAGACACATGACACGAGGAGGTCTGATGAGTGCTCGCGCGAGTCGGTCGGGACGCGTCTCTATCCTGCTGACTGTGTTCGTCCTGTTGCTGACCGGATCCGCGTCGGTCCGCGCGGGGCGGATCCAGAACCCCAGAATGCCCGCCCCTTCTCCGGACGGCGGCAGCATCGCATTCTCCTACATGGGTGACATCTGGGTCGTGCCCGCGTCGGGCGGACTTGCCGCGCGGGTCACCGTGCACGAGGCCTACGACGATCACCCTCTGTGGTCGCCCGACGGCGAACGCATTGCGTTCAACTCGGATCGGGACGGCAACACCGACATCTACGTGATCCCGCGTGCGGGCGGAGAGCCGGAGCAGCTCACGTTCCACAGCTCCTGGGACGCGCTCGCGTGCTGGGAGCCCGACGGGGACGGCATCCTGTTCTCTTCGCGACGCGACACAGCGGTGACCGAGCTCTTCCGCGTATCGGTCGACGGCGGGCTGCCGGTCCGCGTGATCAGGGACCGTGCCTACAACGTGGCGGTGTCGCCGGACGGAAGGTGGATCGCCTACGTGAGGGGACGGACGCCCTGGTGGCGAAAGCACTACAGGGGCAGCGCTTCGCGCGATATCTGGATCAGGGCCGCCGAGGGCGGGAAGCACTACAAGATCGTGGGCTGGGCCGGCGACGACGACCGGCCGATGTGGGGAGCCGACGGCAGGACGCTCTACTTCCAGTCCGAGCGCGCCGACTCCGTAGCGAACATCTGGAAGGTCGAACTGGAGCTTCCGGAGGCCGGAGGGATCGGCCGCCCGGAGGCAGGACCGCCTTCTCAGGTGACGTTCCACGCGCGAGACGGTGTCCAGTTCGCGTCGATCTCCGGAAGCGGCGGCATGATGGCCTACGAGTGGGACGGCGGACTGTGGGCGCTCGAGCTGCCCGACGGCGAGCCGCGCGAGGTAGACGTCGCGGCGCCCAGCGACCTCAAGTGGAACGACCATCTCAGAATGACGTCTTCATCGGACGCGTCGGAGTTCGCTCTCTCCCCGGGCGAGAGCGAGATCGCAATAGTGGTTCGGGGTGAGGTCTACGTCGCTCCTTTCGAGGACGGCGACATCGGAAAGGCGAAGAGGGTCACCGAGACTTCGGCCCGAGAGAAGGGCGTCGCGTGGATGCCGGACGGCGAGAGGCTGCTCTTCGCGTCCGACCGGGGCGGGGACTACGACATATACTCCGTCCGGTCAATCGACGAAGAAGAGAAGGGGCTGTCGAAGGCCCTCAAAACGGAGCTCCTACGCCTGACGGACTCGCCGGACGACGAGTTCGGCCCCGTTCCGTCGCCCGACGGTGAGGCGATCGCCTATCACAGGGGCGACAAGTATCTCTGGACGATGAAGGCCGACGGTTCGGAGGAAAAGCAGCTTCTCCCGGAGGCCGAGATACTGCACTTCGCCTGGTCTCCGGACGGCAGGTGGATCGCTCTCTCGCGCACGACCCTGGGGCACAAGGAGGACATCTTCATTCTCGATGCGGGGGACGGCGAGGCCGTGAACGTGACCGAGCACCCGAACGACGATTTCCAGCCGGGCTGGAGCGACGACGGCAAGCGGCTGAGTTATGCGTCGCGGACCGACGACGGCCAGTACACCCTCCGCTACATGTGGCTCACCCGGGAGGACTACTGGAAGACCGACGAAGAACGGGAGGAGGATGCGGAGAAGTCCGAGCCCGAGAGCGGAGATGAAGAAGAGGAGGGTGAAGAGGAGCCGACGCCGTTGGTCGTCGAGATCGACTTCGAGGGATTGAAGGAGAGGGCGGAGACGGTGCTCAACATGCGCGGCGGCTACGAGTTCTACGCCGCTACGCCCGACGGGCACTACTTCGCGTTCCCCTCGAGGACTCTCGGGGGCACCGATCTCTGGATCGTCGACTGGAAGGGCAGGAGGCTCCGTCAGGTGACCGAGGGAGGAAGCGGTGCAGAGAGCCTTCACTGGAGCGAGGACGGATCGACCTGCTACTACCTCACCCGCGGCGGTACGATCGGCTCGGTGAGCATCGACCCGGAGAGCGGCGACATCGCCGGGCGCGGGGGCGCCGGGTTCTCGGTCGACCTGACGGTCGACATACCCGAGGAGCGGAAGCAGATGTTCAACGAGGCCTGGCGCCTGCTTCTGAACGGGTTCTACGACCCCGGGTTTCACGGGGTCGATTGGGAGGCCGTGCGCGAATACTACGAGCCGATGGCGCTAGCGGCCTATACGGAGGAGGAGTTCCGCATCGTCGTGCGCGAGATGCTCGGCGAGCTGTCCGCGTCGCATCTCGGGATCTACAAGTGGGGCGGCGGAGGCGTGAGCACCGGCAGGCTCGGAGTGCGTCGGGCTGAATCGCACACGGGACCAGGGCTGAGGGTGAGAGAGGTCATCCCCGAAAGCCCCGCCGAACGTGCGGGAATCGAGCCGGGAGACCATATCCTGGCGATAGACGGCAGTGAGATCCGGGCAGGCGAGAACTACCACCGGCTCCTGGCCGACGCGGCCGGCGACGAGATCCTCCTGACGGTGGCCGGGGGTTCCGACGGCGGCGACGCGCGCGACGTGCGGCTGAGACCGGTCGGCGGCGGCACGATGTCCAGGCTCGTCTACGACGAGCGCGTGGAGCGCGCAAGGGAGACGGTGGACGAGCTCTCAGGAGGCCGTCTCGGCTATCTCCACATCCCCGGGATGGGGCTTTCCAATCTCGTGCAGTTCGAGGAGGACCTGTTCGCTCACGGGGCGGGCAAGGACGGCCTCGTGATCGACATCCGTGGGAACGGAGGGGGATCGGTCCACGACGAGATCCTCCGGTTCCTCGACCGCAGGGTCTACGGGTACACGACGTCCCGCACGAGACCTCCGTCCCAGAATCCTCTCGAGCTCTTCACCCAGCCGCTCGCACTGCTGATAGACGAGAGCTGCTACAGTGACGCCGAGATCTTCCCGATGGGATGGAAGGCCCTGGACCTGGGTCCGGTGGTCGGTACCCCGACGTTCGGGGCTGTTATCGGCACGAACGACGTGCGGCTCATCGACGGGACCGGCTTCCGCGTACCCGGCTCCGGCTGGTACAGCAACGAGGGGAGGAATCTCGAGAACTGGGGCATCGAACCCGACGTGCGCGTCGACGCGGTTCCGGAGGAAGGGGCGAGGGGAGAGGACGTCCAGCTGGAGACGGCCGTCGAGGTACTCCTTGGCGAGATCGAGTGAGGCGAGTCGGTGACCGCCTGGTCGCGCTCCGCCCGGTCGTGTGCGGCCGGCCGCTGCCCGGCCGGCCCGTCCTCACTCGTCGGGTTCTGGGTTCGGCGCCCCGTCGTAACTCGTCAGCGCCTTGTGTTCAGCGAACGAACAGTGCAGAACCGGCATAGATCCAGGAGACAGCGAGAGAGGGGGCGGGAAGAAATCCCGCCCCCTTCTTCGTGCTTCAGACTCGCATGTGGCGTCAGACTACCTGTACATGCCCTTGATGGCGCCCCACGTCGAGTTCTGGACCGGCGAGTACTCGTCGCCGCCGATCTTCACCCACTTCAGGTACCAGCCGAGGTCGGTGGTGTCCCAGCTCTCGGAACCGAAGAAGAAACCGATCATGATCTCCTGTCCGACGAACTCGGTCAGGTCGAAGCAGTCGCGGACGAAGCTGATGCTGTCGCCGCAGAAGACCTCTTCCATGGCCACACACTCAGCCACGTACGACGTGGAGTCGAGAACATCGTCGTAGCCGCCGAACGGCTGGACGAGCGTCCAGGTGGCGCCGCCGTCGGTCGAGACCTTGACGTTGCCGCCGTCGTATCCGAACTCGGTGTCGTAGTAGTGGCAGAGCTCCATGCAGTAACAGTCAGCCGAGATGGGGCAGGGACCCATGACGAGGGCCTCGCCCACGGACACCGGGTAATCGGCCGCGAGGACCGTGCCCCAGACGTTCGTGACCGGGACGTCGTCGCACGCTACCGTCGGGATACCGACAGGCGCGCCCCACTCCCACGGGACCGGACCGATGCCGCAGGGCTCCGGCGTCGCGCTGCACGGGTTGTCGTTGAAGTCCATGACGTAGCAGACGTTCTCGGACGGGCAGCACGGCTCGGGCGGCGGCGGCGGGCACTCGCCGATCTCGACTGCGTCGAACGCGCCCTGCGCACCGTCGTAGCCCTGGTAGCCGAGGCCGATAGTGATCGTCTCGCCTACGTCATAGCCGGTAAGATCGACCGAGTACTGCTGCCACTGCCAGGTCACGGCGCCGTTGTTGTCGTTCAGGTAGTCCCAGACGATCTGGTCGTTGATGGTGACCAGGATGTTGTAGTTCTGGTAGGGGTCGACCGCCCAGTAGGTGCTGGCGAAGGCGTAGAATGAGAGGCACTCGTCTCCGGCCTCGATCGTGTAGTCGGTGTAGAGCCACTCGTCCTGCGGGCCGCTGTACGTTGCGTCGTACTGGCAGCTCGCGTACTGCAGACCTTCGTACGGGTTGTACGTATCGACGCCCCAGGTCTCCACCGTATTGGTCTGGAAGAGCGTCCATCCGGTCGGCGGAACGCCCGACTCGAACCCTTCGAACATCGTGCGATGCTGTCCCTGATAGTACTCGATCGGGAACATGATCTCGGAAGCTGTCCTCTCGCCCGAGTGCTTCTGGGACGCGAATGCGGCGCCCGCCACGAAGAGCAGGCACAGTGAAAGAATCAGCACACGCTTCATTATCTGCTACCTCCTTGCGAACTCTCTCGTGCAAGAACAAACGTTCACTATCGAACCAATGAGAGCGGCTGCGGACCTCCTTTCTCGCAGTGCTACGGACAATGGTCGCTCTGCGGATTGAAGCGACTAGACGGCAGACATCGTCCGGCAAACACGACGCATTCCGACGACGATTGCCTGGCCGCCTCCCGGTTACTGGAGATCACAACTCTGAGCGGTGGTCAACCAGCAGCGGTATTGTACTGCAGTTTCATGTTCTTTGTCAAGAGAAGATGCGGGCAGGGTGCTGTTCTTGGGGAGGGTCGACCGGCCCGCATGGGGAAGGCGGGCCGGTCGTGCTCGCGTGGGCTAGCGATACATGGCCTTTATCGCGCCCCAGCTCGTCTCCTCGACGGGCGAGTACTCGTCGCCGCCGATCTTCACCCACTTCAGGTACCACCCGGGGTAGGTCACGGAGCTGTCCGACCCGAAGAAGAAGCCGACCATGATCGACTGGCCGATGTATTCGGTCAGGTCGAAGCACTCCCGGAGGAATGTGTCGCTCTGGCCCGTGAAGACCTCCTCGCCCGCGACGCACTCCGCTATGTAGTACGTCGAATCGAGAATGTCGTCGTACCCGTTGAAAGGATAGACGAGGCTCCAGGTGATTCCGCCGTCGGTCGAGACCTTGACGTTCCCGCCGTCGAACCCGAACTCGATGTCGTAGTAGTGGCAGAGTTCGAGGCAGTAGCACTCGTCGGTGATGTCGAACGGACCCACTACGAGTCCCTCACCGGTCTGCACCGGATAGTCGCCCGCGAGATTGGTGCCCCAGACGTTTGTGACGGGCACGTCGTCGCACGCGACGGTCGGGATCCCGACGGGCACGCCCCACTGCCAGGGGATGGGCCCGATGCCGCACTCGACGGGCGTGGCGCCGCACGCTGTCTCGTTGAAGTCGTGCGCGTAGCAGATGATCTCGGACGGGCAGCAGCCCTCAGGCTCCGGAGGGAAATCGGGCCAGCACTCACCGATCTGCACGAGATCGAACGACGCCTGAGCGCCGTCGTAGCCCTCGTAGCCGAAGCCTATCTCGATGACGTCGCCGGGACTGTATCCGGAGATGTCGATGCAGTACTGCTCGTAGACCCAGCTGGTGTTCGCGGTCTGGTCCGAGACGTAGTCCCAGACGACGGCGCCGTCGACGGTCACGAAGAAGTTGTAGTTCTGGTACGGGTCGATCGCCCAGTAGTAGCTGCCCATCGCGTAGAAGCAGAGGCAGACGTCGCCAGACTGGACCTCGTAGTCGACGTAGATCCACTCGTCCTGCGGGCCGGAGTAGGTCGGATCGTAGAAGCACGATGCACAGAAGCTCCCGTGTATCGGGCTCGTGCCCTGCTCCCACGTGTACGGGTTGTTGACGACCGCCGTCCATCCCTCGGGCGGAACGCCGTTCTCGAAGCTCTCGTACCACTCTCTGACGGGATACATGATGGGCTTCATGTAGTCGCGCGCGCTCTTCGATGCGTCACCGGGTTTCGCTGCGAGCGCGACGCCCGCCACCATGAGCAGGCAGAGGGACAGTATCATCGCGCGTTTCATAGCGCCTTCCTCCTCAATGCTCTCCCGTGGGGGAGAGACTCGCCAAATACCTCTAACGATCGAGCAATCGTCCGCGTCATCACCTCCTCTCCGAACTGCGGTTCTGTTGAGGGTGTGCCGCCGCTGCAGGGAGCTGCATACCGACTCGCCCCTTGCCCGTGTACGGCAGAGGAAAATTGCCCGCGGATGCGGAGACGGCTTCCGCAGGTATATGAGTGTGGGTCAGTCGGCAAGCTCGATTGTAGCGCCGTACGGGATTGCGGTCAAGAGAAAGAATGGTAGTAGCGGGCGATGTGCGGGAGGTCGTGGGGCGTCTGGCCGCCGGCGGGAGTCGCTGTGGCATGGTGGCGACGTACGATGCGCGGGAGGTCGTGGGGCGTCTGGCCGCCGGCGGAAGTCGTTGCGGCTCAGACACAAGCAGCCGGGGGCGGGAGAGATCCCGCCCCCGGCCTGAGCTGGGCCCGGTTCTACGCGAGGCCGCGTGGAGCCGCCGGGTCGTCTCTGGTTTGCTCGGTTACCGATACATGGCCTTGATGCCGCCCCAGGACGTGTCCTTGACCGGCGTAATCTCGTCGCTACCGAGCTTGACCCACTTCAGGTACCAGCCCGGATAGACGACTGAGCTGTCGCAACCGAAGAAGAAACCGATCAGCACGCTCTCATTCATGTACGCCGAGAGATCGAAGCAGTCCCGGACGAACGTGCCGCTGTAGCCCGTGAAGACCTCTTCACCGCCGACGCACTCGGCGACGTAGGTCGTAGAGTCGAGAATGTCGTCGTAGCCGCCGAACGGCTGGACGAGCGTCCAGGTGGCGCCGCCGTCTGTCGAGACCTTGACGTTGCCGCCGTCGTACCCGCTCTCTATGTCGTAGTAGTGGCACAGCTCCAGACACCAGCAGTTCTGGGTGATGTCGTACGGACCGATCACCGCGCCCTCTCCGGTCTGAGCCGTGTAGTCGCCGGCGAGGGCCGTGCCAAGCACGTTGGTGACGGCCACGTCGTCGCAGGCTACGGTCGGTATGCCGGTGGGAACGCCCCACTCCCACGGAACGGGTCCCAGGCCGCAGGCCACCTCAGACCACCCGCAGCTCGTGGTGTTGAAGTCGTGGACCAGGCACACGTAGTCGGAGGGGCAGCACGGCTCGGGCGGCGGAGGCGGGCACTCGCCGATCTCGACTGCGTCGAGCGCGCCCTGCGCCCCGTCGTAGCCCTGGTAGCCGAATCCCACGGTGATCGTCTCACCCACGTCGTAGCCGGAAAGATCGATCGAGTACTGCTGCCACTGCCAGGTCACGGCGCCGTTGTTGTCGTTGTAGTAATCCCACACCGTCTGGTCGTTGATAGTGACCAGGATGTTGTAGTTCTGGTAGGGGTCGACCGCCCAGTAGGTGCTGGCGAACGCGTAGAATGACAGGCAGTCGTCGCCTGCCTCGATCGTGTAGTCGAAGTAGAGCCACTCGTCCTGCGGGCCGCTGTACGACGCGTCATACTGGCAGCTCGCATACTGGAGGCCTTCGAACGGGTCGTAGGTCTCGATGCCCCACGTCTCATTCGTGTTTGTCTGCGCCAGTGTCCAGCCGGCCGGCGGGAATGTCCCCTCGAATCCCTCGAACATGAGCCGGTAGCCGTCGTCCTGGATCGGGAACATGATCTCCGTCGCCCGTCTTGAAGACGGGTTCGGCGGACCGGCGAACGCTACGGTCGCCATGAACGCGAGGCACAGGCCGACGATAATCGCACGCTTCATTGATGACACCTCCTGTCTCAGGCGCGGCGCTCCTTGCTCGCCGCGCTCCGCAACCGCGGTTCCGCCTTGCCTGTGGCGGACCGCGCGTCGACAGCCGGGCAGGGGACCGCGACGGGCCCGTTACCCAGCGCTTGCACACCGTGTCAAGTCTTCGAGCTTCCGGTCTTCGCACCGTTCGGGCATAGTGCAACGGTCGTGCCAAAGGGGGGCGCGACCGGGCGCGCTGCCTCTGGCCAACCTTGAATCAGGTGATTCCATGCGCATCCGGCTCAACTTCCGGGGCAACCTTGACAGAAGACAACGCGCACTCATGCTGCTAGACTGCCTGGTGGAATCCGGCACGTGGTTGAACTGACCTACGGAGGAACGGATGAAGAGATGGCTGACCGCGATCGCGGTCTTCGGGATGGTTGCCGCCGGGGCGGCGCCCGCGCAAGCCGCGGCGGTGGACTTCGTTGTGGGGCTCTACGGCGGCGCCAGCTTTCCCCTGGAGGGTGACGCCGATACGGGGAGCGTCCTCGGAGCGAAGTTGCGAGTCCTGACGCCGATTCCGATGCTGGCGGCCGAGGCCTACTACCAGAGAATCGGTCAGGAAGATGTCGAGGACGTCTGGAATGAGGGCGACGTGGCGATCGATCTCGAAGGCGACGCGTTGGAGGTCGCGGGCGCTGACATCCTGGTGGGCTCGCTGCGCGGCACGCCGTTACTCAGGTGGTACGGCATCGCCGGCGTCAACTTCGTCGAGTTCGATCTCCCGGGCTCGGACGAGTACCGGATGGGAGGGGAGCTGGGTGTCGGCCTGGAGATCGTGCCGCCGGCGATCGGGCTGTCGGTCGAGGCGCGTGGCATGATCTCGTTCATCGGCGTCGGGGACGAACCCGATCCGAAGGTCGCCACCCTGACCGTGGGACTGAACTACGACTTCTAGCGGCGCGACTGAGCGTCCAAGCGACCGAGCGTCCACGCAACCTGAGAGGCCCCCGCTGTTCCTGCGGCGGGGGCCTCTGTAGTGTAGTCGGCGGGTGGGGGGCCCTTCGCCCCGGGTCCGGCACTCCGCCGGCGCCCGATGCGTTCCGCGCGCTCCCGCCGACTGCAGGAGCGCGGACACGGGCCGCTACTTCAGCAATGTCATCTTGCTCGTGGCCTTCTCTCCTCCGTACGACAGCTCGCAGAAGTAGATGCCGCTCGCCGCGGCGCGGCCGTCGGCGTCGGTCCCGTTCCACACCGCCTTGTGGTGGCCCGGGTCCTGGACGCGATCGACGAGCGTCGTGACCAGCCTCCCGTCGACGGTGTATACGCGGAGAGTGACGTGCGCATCGCCGGTGGCCACCGGCCGGAGCTCGTAGGCGATCTCCGTGAGCGGATTGAAGGGGTTCGGCGTTATGCCGGTGAACGCGAACGGCGCCTCACCGGAGATCGCGTGGTCGTCGAGTCCGCTCCCGGCGGGCCAGTTGGCGAACGAGCCCGTGGACACGAGCGCGAACGGCTGGGGCCCGTGAGGAACCGTCGTTCCGTCGACCTGGATCGTGTACGTTCCCGCCGGCGGGCTCTCGAGTCGCACGACCTCCTCGACATTCAGGTTGTCGTACGAGCCGCCGGTCGCCGACTGCCCGCCGCTCATCACGTTGCCCTTGAAGACCGTGCCGCCGGCGCACGTGACGGTCAGGTCGAGGTCGTTCTGGATCGCAACTCCCGCGCCGGCGGAAGCGGGGTAGTCGGTCCACACGAGAACGATCTCCAGCGGGACCCCGGAGGAGTCGATCTCGAACTCGAACGTCTGGCTCCCGCCCTGAGACACGCCCGGCGACACGTCCTCCGCTATCAGCTCCCTGGCGTCGGCGTCGAAGTAGAGAGCGTCGTCCAGGAGCACGCGGCCCCACCCCTCGTTCTGGTTGGGGATGTCGGCCGAAGCGATGTCGGTCGCGGAGTTCAGTACCGTGGCCTTTACCAGCGCGGCGCTCGGGTTGAACTCGTCGGAGCTCGACTTGGAGCCGCTGGGGTACCAGCCCTCCTCGTAATACTGCCTGACGAGGGCGGCGCATCCCGCGACAGCCGGCGTCGCCATCGACGTTCCCTGGAACGGCGAGCTGGCGACGTTGCAGGTCATGGCGGGCGGATTGCCCATGTCGTTGTCGGCCGAGTTGACGTAGCTGTAGCCGGCCTCGCCTCCGGGCGCGACGACCGTGGGCTTCGTGCGTCCGTCGCTCGCCGGGCCGCGGCTGGAGTAACCGGCGATCACATCCTGCTGGGGCGGCCTTCTCGTCGCGCCCACGGTGATGCAGTTCTTGGCGGTTCCGGGGTAGCCGACGGTTCCGCTTCCCGATCCGGCGTTCCCGGCCGCGAACACGATCAGGAAGTCGGGGTTCGACCACATGAAGTTGTCTACCGTCGAGGCGTAGGAGTCGTAGCTGTTCTCCGTGCCGCCCCAGGAGTTCGAGTGGATCCTCGCGCCCAGATTGTAGGCGTCGGTGTAGGCCGTCGCGCAGCTCGTGGGGACGGCCACCTGCCCCGTCGAACAGCTCCACTCGTCATCCTGGCCGATGTCCTGCAGGATGAGCTTCGACTCGTAGGCCATGCCGTTGTAGTCGTAGTTGCCGGGGTTCACGTAGGACTGGTCGCCGGCGAGCGTGCCGCAGACGTGCGTTCCGTGTCCGACGTCGCACCCGTCGTAGGCCGCGCCCCCGTAGAGCGAGTAGTCTATGACCTTCCTGTGCGACGGACCCGGCGCCGCGCCCCCGGTCTCGCGGAACCAGCAGGAGTTGTAGTCGAGCCCCGAGTCCATGACGCCGACGATCTGGTCCTCGCCGTGCAGGCCCTTGTCCCATATCGGGGTCTCCGGGGAGACGTTCGACTGCACGACCCACCTGGTCTGGTCGTTCATGAGGTAGAACTCGGGCTTCTCCTCTATCCACCAGACGTCTCTCAAGCGCGCGATCTCATTAACGAGACGGGGCGCCGCGCGGACGACGACCAGCTTCTGAAAACCGTCGTCGACGAGCTCCTGAACCTGGCCGCCAAGTTCCTCGACGCGGGCGGCGGTTCCCTCGAGATCGGCGAAGACGCGGACCATCAGCGTCAGCAGCGGGTCCCTCGCCCTGCGGGGGTGACGGAACTCGTGCTCGCCGATCGTAGGGGAGAGCTTGTACGCGGGGTGGAAGGGGCCGACCCAGGTCACGTCCGGCTCGTCGGTGAGACCGGCGGCCACCTCGGGGGTCATGCGGACGATGTAGCTCCAGTCGGGGATGTAGGCTATGAGCTTCCCGCCGGCCTCATCGACCGCGTTCTTCCTTCCGTCGCTGGGTGGACCCGACAGCTGGACGATGTAGTACGCGTCCTCCTGCGGGGCCGGCGTCGCGGCGCGCAGCGAGGGCTCAACATCGGGCTCCTCCAGAAGCGGATCGAAGGACCTCGCCGAGAGATGAACAGTCGCGGCCTGAGCGGCGCCTGACACGAGAAGCGCTACGAGCAGGCCGGACAACAAGAGCCTCGCGGTTGCGGGGGTCTTCACGCTCGCCTCCTCTTGCGGGGGGAATGCGGCACGTTGCCGCTATCATGACATGTCAACCGAAGGATAGCAGAGGAGTTACGGGTCTGTCAAGATTGGGGCGCGTGTCGCCGGCAGGTAGCGGGGAGGCGAAGCGATTCAAGCTCCTTGCGCCTCTGCGCAGCGTTCGAGATCCCTTGCGTTGCTCGCGGCGCTTGAAACCACTTGCGCCGCTCCCTGGCGCTTGAAACCCCTCGCGCGAATGCGCAGCGCTTCAATTTGCGGAGAGGCCCGACCTCCGCCTCCGGAGGCCGGGCCTTCGCTTCGTGACAGGCCCAGGCCCTACTTGTACAGCCCCTGAATCAGGCTCCAACTGGAGCCGTGGCGGCGTCTTCAGGGTATCCAGGCCTCGACCCACACGTCGTCTATGGTGATGCCGGCTCTGTTGCAGTACGGGCTGCTGGTGTTGCCGAACTCGTCGGTCAGCATGACCCACTTCCCGGCGACGCGCCCGCCCCAGTGGCCCGTCCACGAGAGGGGAATGGCCCCCGCGAAGTGCTCGCAGACGCCGTAGCCGTACTCGCACTGGTCGCCGTACCACCACGCGGTTCTGATCCACGTGTTGCCGCCGTCGTTCGTGCCCCACTCCTGCCAGGAACCCCCGCAGGCGTCTGTCATGAACATCTGCGAGACGAAGTGGAGTGTGCAGGGGGAAACGGCATAGGGGAGGTCGACAAACGGGGTCTGAAGCCAGTCCCGAAGCATCGGGGGAACGTGCGTGCTGTCCGGATGGTTGACAGACCAGCAGCGGGTCCCGCTGTAGGCCTGGCAGGCGTTGTCGACGAGATGCCAGTAGTCGCCTGAGCCCTCCGGTACGAAGGGCTGGCTCTGGCCGACGCCGCCCTCGCAATCCTCGCGGTAGAACACCTCGCCCGTAACGGCGTCGTGCACGACTATGTTGTCCACGTGGAACGCACCTCCGTCGGAGTCGTAGTATCCGTCCGCGTCCGACCAGGCTCCGTCGGAGACGAACCGGAAGCGTATCCTGACCGGGTCTCCGTATCCGTCGAGGCTGAAGCCGGGCGCCTCCTGCCATCCTCCGCTCGACCCGTCGTAACCGGGGCTGTTAAGCGCCACCCACTCGTCACCGTCGAGGACCTCAACGTACACGAAATCGTAGCCCGCTTCTGTGTCGTGTCGGTACCGGAACGAGAGAACGGGCGTTGCGGTGCGTGCCTGGCCTTTCCGTTCGGGCGGTCCTTCCGCGTCTTCCCGGTACATCCCCTTGATGGCGCCCCAGGACGTGTGTTCGACGGCCGAAATCCCAAGCTCGATGGGCGGCAGCTCGAGCTTCTGGTCCCAGGAGTTCCCGTACCCATCTCCGCCCGAGTAGTCTGGATCCTGTTCCCCGCACCACCAAGAGTAGTCGTCTTCGTGCTCCGGATCGTCGTAGGCCAGGTAGCTGTCGACGTGGAACTTCGCGGGCATGAAACTGTCGTCGCCGTGCGTCCAGCCCGGCGCCCCGCTCTCGAGGTCGTCCTGCCAGACCACGACTCGTTCCGGTACCAGGTCTTCGACCGGGCGTGGCTGAAGCTCCCGAGCCTCATTGACCGCCGAGGCGGGGAGAGCGGCCGCGAGCGCCGCTACTGCGAGCGCGACACGCAGGATTCCATGGCGCACTTGCCGGGCGGGACACCGGCGGACGGACGCCGTCGCGACAAGTGGGGCGTGGAATGACGCGGGCGATCCGGCGCCCCTTTCCTCAAGCGGTGCGGGCGATCTGGCGCGCCTTTCCTCAAGTGGCGCTGACGATCCGGCATGCCTCTCCTCAGATGCGTTCTCGAAGCAGTCCATCTTCATTCTCCCCATTGCAGCTGCGCGTTCGGACGAAGCTCCCAGGCCCTACTTGTACAGTCCCTGAATCAGGCTCCAACTGGAGCCGTGGTCGCCCAGTCAGTAGTCCCAGACTTCGACCCAGGCGTCGTCGATGTAGAGCCCGGCGGTCTCGCAGTATGGGCTGCCGGGGTTACCGAACTCGTCGGTCAGCATTACCCATTTGGCGCCGACGAGATCCGCGCCCGCGGGTCCGGGCGGGACGATCGGTATCTCGCCCAGGAACTGGTCACACGGCGTGTAGCCGTAGGCGCACTGATCGCCTGACCACCAGCCGGTCCTGGTCCAGGTGACGCCGCCGTCGGCGGTGCTCCACTCCTGCCACGATCCCCCGTGGTCGATCGGCATGAAGAACTGAATGACCGCGTAGAGGGTACAGGCATCGGCGGCGTAGCCGCTCACGTCGACGAGGGGCGTAGCGAGCCAGTTCTCGAGGTTCGGCTCCACGTGGGTGCTGTTCGGGTGGCAGACGGACCACGAATGAGTGCCGCTGTAGGCGTGACACGAGTTGTCGAGCAAGTGCCAGTAGTCGCCGCCGGCCGGCAGCGTCGAAGGCGTGCTCTGCCCGGAGCCGCCCTCGCAGTCCTCCAGGTAGAAATCCTCACCGGTGACGGCGTCGTACACCCGGATGTCGTCGACGTGGAACGCCCCTCCCTCGGAGTTGTAGTACCCGTCCGCGTCCGACCAGGCAGCATCGGACACGAACCGGAACCGGATTCGCACGGGGTCGCCGCACCCATCCAGGCTGAACCCTCCGGGGTCGGTCGACTGCCATCCGCCGCTGCGGCCGTCGTATCCGGGAGGGTCGAGAGCGACCCACTCGTGGCCGTCGTGGACCTCCACGTACGCGAAGTCGTAACCGACCTCGGTGTCGTGCCTGTAGCGGAACGAGAGGACCGGCGATACCGACCGTTTCGGCGGTCCGCCAGGCCGCTCGACTGTCGCCCCCTCGTGATAGATGGCCTTGATGGCCGTCCAGGACGTCTGCTCGGAGACCGACGTTCCCAGCGCTATGGGAGGCAGTTCAAGCCATTGGTCCCAGCCGTTGCCGTATCCGTCGCCGCCCGCGAACGCCGGGTCGAGCTCGCCGCACCACCAGGAGTTGTCATCTTCGTGATCCGGATCATCGTAGGCGAGATACGTGTCGACGTGGAACTTGAC
>WJLY01000059.1 GCA_014728245.1 Candidatus Effluviviaceae Genus IV sp. | reverse complement strand
GCATTCTCGCGTTGCGGGCGCGGGCCGGAACTGCGATCGGGGGATTACGATGATTGAGAGACTGCGAGGAGGGTCTCGCGCCGCGACTGTGCGTCTCCTGGGCGCGATCGCCGTGGCGTGTTTGCTGGCGCCGCTCACTCTCGCGAGCGCCGCGGAGGATGAGGCGGCAGAAGCGGCCGACGGAGCGTACGCCGTGCCGGTCCCTGAGTGGGTCGCGAGGGGAGCGCTCGAGCTCAAGCGCGAGTTCGTGATGGGGGTGGCGCGTCAAGCGGTGAGCATGGCCGAGGCGAGCGCTACGGAGGAGGTGCAGCTTCTCGTCGGCGCGACCGACGACATGGCGGGCGCGGGAGCGAAGGTCGAAAGCACAATGAGCAAGATCGGGTCGATCGACTCTTCGTTCGGCATACCCGGCATATCGCGCCTCGTGACCGCCGAGGGCGCCGTTCGGGACACGCTCTTCGGGTTCGTGGTGTGGCACGAGTCGGCGGCGGGAGAGAGCCGCGAGATCGCAAGCGACCTCGAGAGCGAGGTCGCTCGCATGGTCACGCTGGCCACCGAGGCGCGGAAGCGGGCGGCGACCCTCGCCAGCAACGCGGACGAAGTGCGGTCCGCGCTTGCGGCGGAGGACTACTCGGGGATAGCGTCGTCGTCAGGTGTGGTCGATCAGGCCACGCGCGAACTTGAGGCGATCGCGGCCGAGGCGGAGGAGGTCTCGACGTCGATAGAGGAGATCGTGTGGCAGGTGCAGGACGGAGGAAGCTCGCTTCTCGAGACCGAATGGCAGCAGGTTCTGCTGGCGGCGAGCGACACGCGGCGGCTGGCCGCCAAGATACGCCCCGCGCTGGTTTCGCTCAGGGAGGAGAGCGGGGCCTCCGACGCGCTGTCGCAGGCTCTGCAGGGCATGGTGGAGTCGATCGCCGTGATGGAGAGCGCGAGGAGCGATGAATACGGGTCCTACTACTACCCCTCTTCCCTCTTCGAGCGCGACTGCGAGGTGGTGATCTCGCTCGAGAAGAGCGTGTCGGGAGAGGACGGCGGGATGTTGCCGGAGGACAGCGCCGACTCGGTCGAGTGGCTCATCTCCAAGGTGGTCGCGGCCGACAGGATGCTTGCCGAACGCTCGGTCGAGTACACGTCGACGCGCGTCGCACGGGCCATGGACCTGATGGAGGAGCGCTACAAAAACTCGGCCGGCTTCGACGAGTCAGCGTCGAGAGACGAACGCCTCGAAGCCTACGAAGCGATAGACGCCGCGCTCAGGAGGAACGAGGATCTACAGGCGGCGCGGATCTCGGCGCGGGAGGCGAGGACGTCCCTCGAGGGAGGGAAGTCGTTGGAGATTCAGGGCTCCGGGTCCTGGGGCGCCGCTCTCAGGGAGTATCGGGACGCCTGGGCGCGCGCCGATGAGGCCGGCGAGTCAGCCTTGAAGGCCGTAGGCGGATTGAGCTAGAAGGCACAGCTACTCACCGTCGCACGGGCCGCCAATCACCGGTGGCCTGAGACCCCTTAACATGGTACAAGTGAATCGTGGGGACCGCGCCCCGCACCGGAAGTGGCGAGGGCGCGGTTCGCCGCATATGTTTAATGTGCGTGGGCGCAGCCGTGGTTCGGACCGCCCAGCTGCCGGCCTTTCGGGCGAGCGGACGGACCGACCCCTCGCCGGCCTTTGTCGGACCCGCCGCCGGTGAATCGGCAACTCGATCGCGGGGAGCTTGATAGTGCGAGGAGTCTTCTTCGACGCGGGCAACACCGTCGTCTTTCCCGACTACCGGATATACGTGGACATCGCGTCGGCCTTGGGCCGTGACGTTTCGCTCGACCAGGTTCGGCGCGCCGAGGCTCGCGCGCGCGGCGCGTTCGACAGCGCGGTCGCCTCGTCAGAAGGAAGGGACGTCGACGGGTTCTGGCCCATCTACTATACGCCGTTCTACGAGCACCTGGGTCTTGCGGGCGAGAGCGGTCGGAGAGCGATCGAGATGACCCGCGACGCCAACGACGAAGGGTTCGGGATCTGGAGAGTTCCCGTAGAGGGACTCGAAAGCACGGTCGAGGAGCTTCGCGGTCGTGGGCTCAAGGTCGGGATCATCTCCAACTCGGACGGCAGGCTCGACGCGAGGCTCGCCGGAATAGGCATCCGCGACCTCTTCGACTTCGTGATAGACTCGGCGGTAGTCGGCGTGAGCAAGCCCTCGCCGCGGATATTCGAGATGGCGGTCGAGGAGAGCGGAGTGCCGCCCGAAGAGGCGGCCTACGTAGGCGACTACTACGAGGTCGACGTGGTCGGGTCGCGGGGCGCGGGAATGCGGCCGGTGCTCTTCGATCCCGTCGGGGCCTACGGCGAAGTGGACTGCGAGACGATCGACGAGTTCTCGCGCATACTGGAGCTGGTGGACGCATGGCAAGTGCGATGAAGCGGGCGGAGAGGCCCGCCCGGCCGACGCGGGGCGAGCGAACAGGCACTGTAGGCGGTCCGCCGGAACCGCCGCGATCGCTCCTGCACGCGCCGGCCCTCTGGCTGGTCGGGATCGGCGGCGCGACCGTCCTCTCGCTTCTTGCGGGGCAGGTGATACCCGGCGTTCCCAGGGCCGCGCAGATCGTCATGAGGGTCCTTGTTCTATACCTGGCGATCGTGGTGCACGAGGTGTCCCACGGCTTCGTGGCCAACCTCCGAGGAGATCCCACCGCCAAGTCGATGGGCCGCCTGACGCTCAACCCCTTGCCGCACGTCGACATCTTCGGGACGATCATCATCCCCGGCTTCCTGATCCTGACCGGCTCGTCGTTCGTGATCGGCTGGGCGAAGCCGGTGCCGGTTAACATCCGCCTCTTCAAGGATCCCCTGAGGGACTTCGCGATCACGTCGCTCGCGGGACCGGCGTCGAACATGGCTCAGGTAGTCGTCTACGCGGTGCTCTTCAAGGTCGCGACGGCCGCCGGCTGGCCGAACTGGGTTGGCTTTCTGGCGTTTTCCGGCGCCGCGATCAACCTATTCCTGGGTTTCTTCAACCTGATTCCGATCCCGCCGCTCGACGGCTCGAGGCTCGTGGCCGCGGCCCTGCCCACGCACCTTGCCGTACAGTATCTCTCGATTGAGCGATTTGGCTTCGTGATCATCTTCGGGCTGCTCTGGCTGGGCATACTGGACCCGGTCTTCGGGCTCGCCTGGGGCATTCTCCGCAGCATTCTCTCCTAGAGGCATCTCAGGCGCGGTCGCGCTACCTTTCGGCTGCTTTCGAGGAACCTCAGCG
The DNA here is from genome assembly GCA_014728245.1 of Candidatus Effluviviaceae Genus IV sp. GTDB lineage: Bacteria > Joyebacterota > Joyebacteria > Joyebacterales > Joyebacteraceae > WJLY01. The sequence goes on along the minus strand of WJLY01000059.1, from coordinate 2,706 downwards.
CCCCTTCCCGGTCACATTTGCGGAACCTCGCCCCTCCCGCTGCATCTGAATTAACGCATGACCACACTCGTGGGTGCATGGGGCTCGCGAGTCCATACCACAACTGGTGTGCGCGCATCACGCTTCGGGCTCGCGGGTTCCCAGCACAAGCGCGCAGTCAGAAGCAGGGAGACGAGATGGCTCACGAAAGCGGCGAGTCGGCGAGGGACGTGAAGATAGAGAAGAGCCTCGACATGACGGGTCTTTTCTGTCCCGAGCCGGTCGTGAGGACGAACGAGGCCATCCAGGAACTCGACGAGGGAAGCGTCCTGGAGATGTTGGCGGACGATCCTTCCTCGAAGTCCGACATGGAGAGCTGGGCGAGGCGGAGCGGACACGAGCTGCTTTCGGTCGAAGAAAACGACGGGACCTTCAGGTTCCTGATAAGGCGCCTGAGGTGACACTGGCGTCATAGTGACTGACTATAGTGGGGGCGCACAAGCCGTGATCGGCACGCGGCAGTTCGGGGGACACCGCGCAAGCCGAGAGCGGTGCGCCCCGCTATAGTCTCTGAGCGACCCGGATTCGGAGGAGTGACAATGCCTGAGCGGAAGCGTATGCTCTACGTGCAGACATCGGGTACGGATACGCCGACGCGTCTCTATTCGCCCGTCGTCCTGGCCACGGTTGCGCAGGCCATGGACGTGGACGCGACGCTCTACTTCCTCGGCCGTGGCATCACGGTCGTGAAGAAGGGCGAGGCCGAGAAGATTCAGGCCGGCGACTTCCCGCCCCTGTCCGAGCTCCTGGAGAAGGCGAGGGCCGCGGGCGTCAGGATGCTCGTATGCGACCAGAGCTCGCAGCTCATGGGGCTCGACCGCGGCGACTACATCGACGGCGTGGAAGTCGTAGGAGCGGCCACGCTCAACGATCTCGTTCTCGACGCCGACGGGACCCAGTGGTTCTAGAGAGCGCCGTGCTCGCGGCCGTTCCGCCCGGGCGCCGCGCAAGCCCGCCCGAACTCGGTTCGCCGCGAGGCCCGCGGTAACCGCGACCCGAAACCGGAGGTTTCCCCCGTGACGAAGGGCTTCCTGGACTACCAGTCGGGAGCGCCCGTCGACCCGCGCGTGGTCGAGGCGATGCTCCCGTTCCTCACGGAGCATCACGGCAACCCCGCGGTGCTCCATTCAGTAGGTGACACGTGCCAACAGGCTGTCGACGCGGCCAGAGAGCGGGTTGCCTCCTTCCTCTCGGCCGAGCCCTCCGAGATCGTCTTCACGTCCGGCGCCACCGAGTCGAACAACCTGGCCCTCAAGGGCACCGCGCTCCGTCTGCGGAAGAAGGGAAGCCACATCGTCTCGACGGAGATAGAGCACCGCTCCGTCATCACCCCGCTCAAGTATCTGCAACGCGAGGGGTTCGAGGTGACCTTCCTACCCGTGGACGGCGAGGGGTTCGTTGATCCCGCCGCGGTCCGCGAAGCCATGAGAGACGACACGATTCTCGTATCGGTCCAGATGGCCAACAACGAGGTCGGGACCATAGAGCCCGTGGGCGAGATCGCGTCGCTCGCGCGCGAGCGACGCGTGCTCTTCCACACCGACGCGGTGGCGGCCGAGGCCTGGATACCCATCGACCTCAAGACGCTTCCCTTCGACCTCGTCACGCTCTCCTCGAACGACATCTACGGTCCGAAGGGCGTGGGCGCGCTCTACATAAGGAAAGGCGTTCGCGTCGAGCCGGTCATGCACGGCGGCGGCCAGGAGAACGGCCTCCGGTCGGGCACGGAGAACGTGCCCGGCATAGTCGGGTTCGGCAGGGCGGTCGAGATCGCGGAGGCGGAGATGGACGACGACGTCTCGCGCGTCCGGCCGATGCGCAACCGACTCATCGACGGGATGCTGGCCATGCCCGACACGACGCTGAACGGTCCCCGCGAGCGGAGGCTCCCCGGGAACGCGAACGTCCGCTTCGCATACATCGAGGGAGAGAGCCTGATCCTCTCGCTGGACATGGAGGGCATACAGGCGGCCAGCGGATCGGCGTGCTCCGCGAAGACGCTCGAGCCCTCGTACGTGCAGCTCGCGATGGGCGTAAAGCACGAGGAGGCGCACGGCTCGCTGCAGCTGTCACTGGGGCGCTGGTCGACGGAGGAGGATGTGGAGATGGTCCTTGAGGCTCTCCCTCCGATCGTCGAGCGGCTGCGCGAGATGTCGGCCTTCAAGCCTGGCATGGAATATGATAAGGAGGAGTTCCGTAAGCACGGCCACGAGGACTGATCGGCACGCGCAGCGCGATGGCGCCGCGCGGGAGCCGGCCGCGCCCGTCGCGTCCTGATCGACGGGCTCGGCTTGGGGAGCAACGCTAATGGTCCGGACCGGCGGCGCGGAACGACCTCCCGACGATCGTAAGGCGGGCGTGAGGCCCGAGAAGGACCTTTCGGGCGCGAGCTTTCTCGCGGCGGGTACCCTCTTTCTGGGGTTCGCCATGCTCGGCTGCGGCGCGCCCGTAGACCTGTACATGCTTTCGCTGCCCGAGCTCGCCGACGCCATAAAGATCTGGCGTTGGGTGTCGCTCCTCTCCTCCTGGGTGCTTCTGCCGGTTGGCGTCTTCCTCCTGGCCGCCGGGCCATCCGTGTCGGGTCGCGACAGATCTCTTGTGGCCCGCAACGGGCTGGTCTTTCTCGCGGTCGTCGCCGGCCTCGCTACTCTCAACTACGCCCTGATC
>WJLY01000058.1 GCA_014728245.1 Candidatus Effluviviaceae Genus IV sp. | reverse complement strand
GGGCGGTCTGGGTCTTCTTCCCGGAGGAGATCCGGCGCCCGGAGCGTGGCGAGCTCCTCGATGTCCGCGGACGCCTCGAGCGTCCCCGGCCGCCGCGCAACCCGGGTGCGTTCGACTTCGAGAGCTATCTGGAGCACAGAGGCATACGCTCGGTGCTGAGCGCCGAAAGCGCCGAAAGGCTGGAGGGCCCGGCGAACCTACCGGGGGTCGCGAGCTGGATAAGAAAGGCGATCGCCGCCCGGGTGAAAGGCGAGAAGGGGGCGCTTCTGACCGGGCTCATGCTCGGAGACTCGTCGCTCCTGCCGGATGAGCTACTGAGCTCGTTCCGGAGGGCCGGCACGGTCCACGTCCTGGCCGTGTCCGGTCTGCACGTGGGCTTCATCGCGCTCATGGCGCACACCGCGCTCCGATGCCTGCGCGCGCCGCCGAGGCTGGCCAGACTCCTGGTGCTCCCGTTCCTCTTGCTTTTCGTCTGCCTGGTTGGACCCAGGCCGTCGGTCGTAAGGGCCTCGCTGATGGCCGGGGCTGTGATACTGGCCTGGACGGCCGAGAGGCGTGTCAACCCGCTCAACACGATCGGGGCCGCCGCGCTCGCCATACTGCTGGTGCGGCCAGGCTCGCTCTTCGACGCGGGATTCGGCCTTTCGTTCGGAGCCACTCTCGGCATCGTGCTTCTCTTCCCGTCACTCGGCCGCGCGTTCTCCGGCTTGAGACGCCTCGGCAGACCGGGCGGGCTCCTGGCGGACTCGCTCGCCCTCTCGGTCGCGGCCCAGATCGGCGTCGCGCCGGTCTCCGTGGCCACATTCGGCCAGATCTCGGTGATCGCCCCGCTCGCCAACCTGGCTGCGGTGCCGCTGGCGGCGCTCTCCGTCGCCTCGGGCGTCGTGATGCTCATGGCCTGGCCCGTGCCACCTCTGTCGCGGCTCATGGGCGGCGCCGCTTGGGCCTCGCTGTCCTCTCTCGCGCTGGCGGCGGACGCCGCCGATTGCACCATCTCCGCGCTGAGTATCGGATCGAGATACTGGCCCGTAGCGGCGGTCCTGGCGCTCGGCATGTCTCTGGCGAGGCTGCGCGCATTGCGGGGTCGAGCCAGGTTGATGGCGCGCGCGTCGGTCCTCGCGGTCGCCGCCCTGGTGGCTCTTCTTCTCTGGAGCTTCGGGCCCGGGAGGAGCGCGCCCAGGATGATCGTCTTCGACGTGGGACAGGGCGACGCGATACTGCTCGAGCTTCCACGGTCGCGGCGCGTGCTGGTCGACGCCGGGGTCGCGTGGGGAGGAGCGTCAGGGTGGGACGCAGGCGCTGCGATCGTGCTGCCGTACCTCCGGAGGCGGGGAATCGGATCGCTCGACGCCCTCGTCGTCACCCATGGCCACCGTGATCACTACGGGGGCGCCGCGGCGGTGATCAGGGAATGCCCTCCCGCGGCTCTGGTTCTGCCGGTCGGCTACGAGCGTTCACAGGGGCTCAGGCGCACGGCCGGCATCGCGAGAGAGCTGGGCGTGCCCGTGCGCGCCGTCGAATCAGGCGACACCCTTCTATCGGCGCCGGGCTGCCTGCTGAAGGTCTTGTCGCCGCTCGACGCGCGACGACCCGCCGGCAACGAAAACGACAGGTCGATCGTGATCCGGGCCGAGATCGGTCCGGCCGCTGCCCTTCTGACGGGCGACGCCGAGAAGGGCGCCGAGGCCTCGCTGGTGGAGTCCGGGGCGCCTCTTCGCAGCGACCTACTTAAGGTCGCCCACCACGGGTCCGCGTCCTCGAGCATCGAGCCGTTCCTCGGAGCGGTGGGACCGGGGCTGGCGGTCGTCTCGGTGGGAGAGGGGAACCGTTACGGGCATCCGGACGAGGCGGCACTCGCCAGGCTCAGAGCGTCGGGCGCGGCCGTAATGAGGACTGACCGGGACGGGGCGGTAGTCGTAGACGTATCCCGGAGCAGGGCGATCGCCCGCGGCTACGTGAGCGGCGTCCGGCATGTCGTCACCCTGGGCGCCGTCCGCCGGGCAACGGGGCCGCAGGGCCCCGGCGGAAGACGGGGCGGTGACTAGTGGTCGTCCCACGGCGAGGAAGGCCCCACGACGACGCACGCGTGTCGCTCCGGATCCAGCAGCTTCGCCGCCGCCTCCTGAACGCGCTCGCGGGTCACCGAAGCCAGGAGATCCGCGTAACGCGAATCGTAGTCGCGACCCAGGTGGTACCGCTCAGAGCGGACAAGACGGGCGGCCAGTTCCTCGCAACTTTCGCCTTCCCTCAATCTCCTGCCGAGGAGATAGGCTCGGGCCTGAGCCAGCTCGTCGAGGGAGGGCGGGCGCCTCCCCAGAAGCTGCAGCTCCTCCCGGACCACATCGAGAGCACGGCCGGCGCGGCTCGGCGACGTGGCCGTGTAGATCCAGACGACGCCGGGATCGATGCCCGCCGTCGAAGCGGCGTCGCTCTCGACGACGTAGGCCAGCCCCTCTCCCTCGCGCAACCGGCGCCCGAGCCTCGAACCAAATCCCGCGCTGTCGCCGAGCACGACGTCCATGATCGAGACCGCCGGGTAGAGCGGATCCGACCGCGCCACACCGATCCCGCCCAGCATGACGTGCGTCTGCTTGCGATCCTTGTGGATGAACCTGCGGCGCCCCCCGGCGCGCCGCGGAGACTCCGGCCGAGGCCGCGAGGGAGGACGGCCGATCCAGGACCCGAACTCCCTCTCGGCCCCCGCGACGAACGACTGAGGCTCCAGATCGCCGACGGCCGCGAGAACTGCGCCGGCCGGCACGTAGAACGCATCCCTGAACGCCTCGACGTCAGCCAGCCCGAGCCCGCTCACCGAATCGCGACTCCCGCTGACCGGCCGGTGGCGCGGGTGCGCTCCGTAGACCAGATCGAGAAACGCGTTGCGCGCCAGCGTGAACGGGTCGTCCTGGTCTTCGTCGATCTCGGCAAGCTGCTTGCGCCGCGCCCTCTCGAGGTCCTCGGTCCGGAGCCGCGGCTCGCGGACGACCTCGCCGAGGACCCGAAGGCAGTCCTCGAACCTGTCGGAGAGACCGGTCAGAGATATCTCGCAGACCTCGTAGTCGACGCTGACGTCGAGTGTCGCCCCGAGGGAATCGACCCTGAGGGCCAGGTCCTGTCCCGCCGAGGACGCGGTTCCCTCCACCATCAGGCCGGCCGCCAGAGACGCGAGCCCCGCCCTCTCGTCGGTGTCGTACCTGGAGCCCGCTTCCAGCGAGAGCAGGACCGAGAATACGCCGGCTCCCGGGCGTCGTTCAGCCAGGATCGCGAGGCCGCTGCCGAGAGTCGCGGCGCTCAGGGTGTCTCGGGAGTCATCCAAACGCTGTTCCTCGATTCGGGGCTCAGGTATACGCCCGTCACGCGCGCGACGTCGTCCGGAGTAGCCGCGAGTACGCGCCGCGCGTGCTCATCTCCGGCCGGAAGCCCGCCTACGAACTTCCAGAAGGCGAGGTGCCCCGCCAGTCCGAGCGCGCTCTCCAGGCCGAGCGACCGCTCCATGAGCCACAGCCTCTTCGCCTTCGCGACCTCCTCGACCGAAGGCCCGGCCGCGGCGAGTTCGACCAGCTCGCCCATGATCGCGTCTTCGCACGCCGAGAGGTCGCCGCCGACGGACAGATCGGCCGACACTGTGAAGAGGCCGGGGTAGAGCTGTAGCATCCGGTCGACGGAGACGTCGTTCACATCGGGGGTCCCGGCCACGAGTCGGCGATAGAGCCGCGAGCTCCTGCCGCTCCCAAGGACGGCGGCGACGAGCTCCATCGCCGGGGAGTCCTCGTGCAGCGCTTCCGGGCAGCGGAACCCGACGAGGAGACGGGCGATCCCCGAATCGCGGCTGAGCCGCACGTTCGTCGGAGCGGCCCGTCCGGGGGCCTTGCCGGACACGTCCGGCATGCTTCGACTCGAAGCCGGCGCGGCCGACGCGCATGCCGACCCGGCCAGCTCCAGGACGCGATCAGGCTGAACGTCTCCCGCCACGGAGAGGACCGCGTTCGAGGGCGCGTACCACGTCTCGTAGAACCGGCGGAGGTCGTCGCGTGTGGCCCGCTCCAGATCCTCCATGAGACCGACGATCGGGAGGCCGTACGGGTGGCTTCCGTACGCGGCCTTCTCCAGCGCCTCTTCCAGAATGGCCTCGGGCTCGTCGTCGAGCATCTGTCGCTCCTCGACGGCGATGCTGCGCTCGGTCTCAAAGGCGACGGCGTCCAGCAGGCAGTTGCTCATGCGGTCGATCTCGATCTCGACGCCGACGGTCCATGACTCGACCGGGAAGACGAAGTAGTACGCCGTGTAGTCGTTCGTGGTCATCGCGTTGTTGGCGCCGCCCAGCCTGTTCGTCAGCTCGTCTATCGCGCCGTCCGCGAATCGCGTGGTCCCGCGGAACATCATGTGCTCCGTGAGATGAGCGAGACCCGAGAGGCCGCTCGGATCTCTGACGGAACCGGCCCCGTAGAGCATGACGACGGCGACCACGGGCGCGCCGGGACGCCTGGCGCACACCACGCGCAGCCCGCAATCGAGCGTTGTAGAGTATGGGTCGCTCCGGGAGACGACAGTCACTTCCCGCGCTCCTATGCGTTCACGCCCGCGGCGGACCTGCTCGGTGCGCAGCGGGCTTGACTGGCCGGCGCTCTTGACCTTATGCTCCGCTCGTCGAACGGTCAAGAGGCGCGTTTCGCGGCCCGACCCGGCGGGCGGCGAGTTGAGCGTCGCATCCAGCGAACCCCGGCGGCGGAACCAGTCTCGCCGAGCCGCCGAGGGCGGAGCGGCGTACGGGCCAGTTGGCGACCCGGAAGACCTGCGGTGGTTCCATGCTTGCGGCCGACCTTCACGTTCATCTCGACGGATCGTTGCGGAGGAGCACGCTCCTCGAGCTGGCCCGCGAACAGGGCGTCTGCCCGGAGAGCGGCGACGGCGAGTCGTTCGTCTCCGGCCTGCCGTTCACGCGGGGCATGACGCTCGTCTCGTGCCTCGCCCGGTTCGACGTCACGGTCGGTCTTCTCCAGAGCGAGAGAGTCCTCAGACGCGTGGCCGACGAGCTCGTGCGCGACTGCTATCTCGACGGCGTCCGACACGTCGAGATCCGCATGTGCCCGCCGCTTCACACGAGAGCCGGACTGAGCCCGCACGAGGCGCTCGAGGCCGTCGTCGAGGGAATCGACGCGGGCGCGTCGGCGTGCTCGCCGCCGGGCTCCGGCGAACTCATGTCCGCGCGAGTCATCCTGTCCGTTCTAGAGGGCTCGACCGGACGGGACGCCGACGCTCTCGTCGACCTGGCCATGGGCTACGCGGGTAGCGGCGTGGCGGGCGTCGACCTTGCCGGCGACGAAGCGCTCTTCGAAGCGGCCGTCTTCGAACGAGCGTTCTCCAGGGCCGGGTCGGCCGGACTCGGTGTGACGGTTCACGCGGGCGAGGGAGCCGATCCCACGCACGTGATCGACGCCGTGACGAGGCTCAAGGCGGACCGGATAGGCCACGGGGTGGCCGCGGCGCGCGACTCCGAAGCGATCGGGCTGCTCGCGGAGACCGGGACGGTTGTCGAGTGCTGCATCTCGAGCAATCTGCACACCGGCGCCATCGGGGCGCTCGAGGAGCACCCGCTTCCTCTCTTCCTGGATCGGGGAGTCAGAGCGGTGCTCGCGACCGACAACAGATTCTTCTCCGGCACGACGCTCTCGCGCGAGTACGACCTGGCGGCGGAGCATCTGGGGCTCGGCCGCGAGTCCCTTTCCGCGATGGCGGTCGAGAGCGCGCGCGCCTCCTTCCTGCCGGGCGAAGAGCGACGACGTCTCATCGATCTCGTCTCCGAGAGTGCCGGGGCGTGAGACGGCGGCCGGTCCCGCTACTTAGAAGGAGTCTACACCTTGAAGAAGCTCAGAGTCGGAGTGCTCGCATCGGGAAACGGCTCGAACCTGCAGGCGATCATCGACGCCTCGCTGAGCGGCGACATCGACGTTGAGGTGGCCGTGGTCATCTCCGACGTCGAGAACGCCCGCGCCCTCGAGCGCGCCCGGAAGGCGGGCGTGCCGGCCATCTACATAGCCCCCGGCCCCAGGCGGACGAGGCTCTCTCCGGAAGCGGAAAAGGAATACGCCCGCGCGCTCGAGGAGAGAGACGTCGAGATAGTGGCTCTCGCGGGGTTCATGAGAGTCCTGCACGACGATTTTCTCTGCCGGTTCAACGGCCGTATCGTCAACATCCATCCGTCCCTGCTGCCGTCGTTCCCTGGTCTAGACGCGCAGAGACAGGCGCTCGAGTACGGCGTCAAGTGGACCGGGGCGACCGTTCACTTCGTGGACGCGGGCGTCGACAGGGGCCCGATCATCGTCCAGGCCGCCGTGCCGGTCCTGCCCGACGACAGCAGGGACACGCTTGCCGCCCGCGTGCTCGAGGAGGAGCACCGCATCTACCCGCTCGCGCTCCAGTACATCGCCGAGGGCAGGGTCAGGGTCGAGGGGAGAAGAACATGCATCGAGCCGGCGGAGGGTCCGGTCTTCGGGAACACCGACCGCCGCGGCCCCTCATAGGGGACGAGGGCCTTCCGATAGCTTTTCTCCGCGCCGAAAGCCACGAGGCGCGCCGCTGGTCGCGCGCGCCGGGCAGC
>WJLY01000057.1 GCA_014728245.1 Candidatus Effluviviaceae Genus IV sp. | reverse complement strand
GTCTCGCTCCAGCTCGCCACGCAGCGCGGCGACTGGGGGTTCGAGGCGGGCGGCATCTGGTCGGGCAGCACCAAGGTAGGGGAAGGTTTCCAACTGGTCGAGGAGTCCGACGGCACATACGACGTCTTCCAGGACGAGATCATAGACGAGGACGCGTTCGGCGCGAAGGGCAAGGTCACGTGGGAGAGCGGCCGGTGGCACTGGTACGCCCAGGCGGCGAGGATGGGCCTCGTTGCCGACGCCGGACCCGACCCCACGATCACCTTCACCGGATGGAAGCTCAAGGACTCGGGTTCGGGCAACCAGACGAACTTCCTCACTGGTCTCGCGGTCAACGTCGGCGACTTTCAGATAGGCCCCAACTTCATCTGGCAGGAGCCCATCATCGGCCCCATCCCCTCGGACGCACCGTCGCCCGGGCAGCCGCGCAACATCCTCACCGATCCGTTCGCGGTACGCGGCAACCGTGAGACAGTCGGCGGAGAGCTTCTCGTCACGTACGACCCGACGCCGGCCACGTGGTTCTGGCAGTGGGACAACGACGTGCGGGAGGACGCGCCGCTCGCGGCGAGCCTGGGCTTCGTCTACCGACATCTCCCGACCACGATGGACGTGACCAACTTCGTGGCGGAGGACGGCACGACCGTCTACTCGTTCTCGGCCGCTCCCCCGCCGGAGGACCTGTGGGAGCTGAACGGACGTCTCGTGTCGAAGCTCGCGTCCGAGACCCGCGTGGTCGCCAACTACTACTACGGGAAGGTCCAGCCGAACGGCTGGGACCCGACCGAAGCCGACGAAACGATGAACCGGACCATCGAGAGATACGGGGTGAGCGCCCGGCTTATCCTCGAGTCGATCGCCCTGGAGGCGTCGGTCAGGTTCAACGACTGGGGGCCCTACGACTATCACCGCGACTTCAACCTGACGTATCCTCTGCAGGTCGGGGGCGACGTCTCCTACAACCTCGGTTCGCCGCGCTGGTTCGGCGATGCTCAGACCAGGATCGGCGTGAGCGGCACCTGGCGTTCGCTCGACGAGCACTCGCCGCGCTACGACCCCGAGGATGCCGGCGGTGATGAGGGCTCCGAGTGGGAGTTCAGGACCTACCTGCACCTGGCGCTGTAGCGGCCGGTAGGTCCGCGACGGACTGGCCGCGCGCGAGTCAGCGTACGGCTCGTCTGGTCACATGACCGCAGGCACAGCCGGAATCGCCTCGCTCCAGAGGTGCATTCGAGCGAGCCGCGGTGGGGCTGGCGGGAGCCCACTACTCTTCCGCGATCGGCGGCACGTCCGCGGCGCGATAGCAAAAAGAGACATGGCCGGGTCCGAACTCAGTCGGGCCCGGCTGTTTCGTGGGACAGACGTCTACGGCGAGCGGGCACCTGGGGTGGAACCGGCAGCCCGAGGGCGGCTGCCTGAGGCTCGCGGGCTGTCCGGGGATGCTGACCGGCTCCGGTCCCCCCGGCTTGACGGACGGGAACGCGCGAAGCAGGCCCGCGGTGTAAGGGTGCCGCGGCGCGGTCCTGAGTTCGGCGGCGGGCCCGACCTCCGCCAGACGCGCCGCGTAGAAGACGGAGACCCGGTCCGAGACCTGGAGCATGCGCGCCAGGTCGTGCGTTATGAACATGACCGAGAACCCGAACTCCCTCTGCAGCTCGCGTATGCGCTCCAGGATCTCGCTCTCGACGATGACGTCGAGCGCCGTCGTCGGCTCGTCGAGGATGACGACCGACGGCCGCATCGCGAGCGCGAGCGCGATCCCGACGCGCTGGCGCATCCCTCCCGACAGCTGGTGCGCGTAGGAGTCGAGACGCTCTCTGGGGATTCCGACGAGGTCCAGGAGCTTGTGGGCGCGCTCGCGCGCCCACTCGGCCGAATCGGCGTCGTGAGCGAGAATCGTGTCGACCATCTGCTCGCCCATCGGTATCGTCGGGTTCTCCACGGGGCCGGCGCCGCGAGACCGCGCGATCTCTGACACCGCGTCTTCGGCCGGGCTGACGTGGCTCTCCATCGGCCCCGACTCGTGCGCGAGGAGCGTGTCGACGATCTGCTCGCCGACAGAGATCACCGGGTTCAGCGCGTCCATCGCGCTCTGGAAGACCATCGAGATCTCCCGCCAGCGCATCTTCCGGAGCCCCTCTTCGTCCATTGAGAGGATGTCTCGCCCCTTGAAGTAGATCTCCCCGCCGGTGATCACTGCGGGGGGCGGCAGGATGCGCATGATCGCCTTCGCGAGCGTCGTCTTCCCGCTCCCGGACTCGCCGGCCACGCCGAGCACCTCGCCCGGCATCACCGTGAGGTCGAGGTGGTCGATCGCGCGCACCGGGCCCTCGTCGGTCACGTAGTCGACGCAGAGGTCGCGTATGTCGAGTATGGGATCAGGCATGGTTCCCCGCTGACTGCTGTCTGTTCGGGTCGCGCCAACGCAACTTCATTGGCCCGCCCCGGGCTCACGCCTTGCCTCCCGCGGTCCGTTCGCTTACCGCCACGACCTCTTCCCTGACTACGGGCGTCGACCGCCCCGGCGTACGACCCCGCCCGAACAGGAAGGCGCGCCAGGCGCGCTCGAGCCTGAGGCGAGGGTTCGTGATCTCGTCGAATCCCGAGTTCAGCATCGTGAGACCGAACCCGACGAGCGCGACCGCGATGCCCGTAGGCGCGAACGTCCACCACGCGCCGGTCAAAAGAGCCGAGTCGTTCTGCGCCCAGTAGAGGTTCGTGCCCCACGTGACGGCGGAAACGTCGCCCAGCCCCAGGAACTCGAGGCCGACCTGCGCGGCTATCGCGTAGACCGTTCCGCCTATGACCTGCGAGACGATGAGCGACGTCATGTTCGGCAGTATCTCGCTCGTGATGATGCGCCAGCTAGATTCGCCCGCCACAACGGCGGCCGCGACGAAGTCGCGATTCCTGTGCGAGAGCGTCTGCGCCCGCAGGACGCGCGCGTTCCACGCCCAGCCCGCGATCACAAGGACGAACGCGAGCGTCAGCGGCCCTGACGGCAAGTAGGCCGCGATGACGATGGCGAGCGGGAGGCCCGGTATCACGAGGAACACGTTGAAGAGAAGCGAGAGGGCTCCGTCTATGCGGCCCCCGAAGTAGCCCGCGGTGACGCCGATCAGAGCCCCGACCAGTACGACCGTAATGCCGACGCTGAAGCCTATGAGGAGCGACGTTCGCGTGCCGACGACGAGCTGGGCGAGCACGTCCTGGCCCTGCCCGGTCGTGCCGAGCCAGTGCTCCGCCGAGGGCGGCTGCATGGGAATCCCGACAAGCTCCGTCGGGTCGCCGACGAAGAGCGGCCCGAAGATGGCCAGGAGCACGAAGAAGGCGATGACCCCCGCGCCGAACGCCGCGCGCTTGTCGTGCCTGATGGCGTCGCCCCAGGCGGCGAGGCCGCCCGCTGCAGCGGCGCCGCGCGACTTCGGGGGCTTGGGC
>WJLY01000056.1 GCA_014728245.1 Candidatus Effluviviaceae Genus IV sp. | reverse complement strand
GGTCCCGCTGGGGCAGCTCCTCTCCGAGACGGATGTTGTACATCCGGCGCGCGACGTCGATCCGGGCTTCTCGATCGCTCCAGAGGCGGACCTGCCGACGCGCGAGCTCGGAATCGTCCGGACCGAAGGGCATGCTCGCGTAGAGGCGCACCCCACCCTCACCGACGGCGACGAGACCGGTCCCGTGGCGGGCCAGGAGCCGGAGCGCGTCGTGGCTCACCGTCGTGCCCGGAGCGATGAGGATCGTGCTCACGTTCTGAAACGGGATCGCGTAGTCACCGGGCGGCAAGTCCGCGGCTCCCCTGGTGAGAAAGCGAAGCGTGCCCGCATCCACGAACAGCTTCCCCCTCGCGAGCCACAGGAGCCCGTGGCGGTCCACATGCGGAATCCGCGCAGTCGCGAGACCCAGGCGCCCCTTCAGCACGCCGCCCTCGATGCCGGAGCAAGGAGGAGCATTCCATACCCGAAGGAACGGTGCCGTCCGATGCCGTCGGCCAGAAGTCGGCAGAACGCCCGTCCGTCCGTGATCTCGAGCAGTCCCCGCAGGAGTGCGTCAGGTCGCTCCACCGTGTGCGCGCAACGGCGCTCGCCCCCGCTACGACGCACGAGGCGCACTCGCTTGAACGCCTCCAGGCCGCCCCGAACCAGCTTGGCGCCGCCCCGCCGCTCGAGCTGCCCGCGGAACCACTCCAGGTACACGTGCTCGCGTTCGACCACGACGTCGGGGCCCACCTCTCTGCAGCGGACGAGGAATGCATCCACCTCTGCCCCCTTGCGGTGGAGTTTCCCGGGCGAGCTCATCCGCTTCACCGGGCACGCCCTCAGGCGAAATGACACGCGAGTCCCGACCTCCCAGCGAACTGGCATCGGCTTCTGGGCTAGGCTGTCCCAATCGAGGCTGGCGTGGACTCCGGGATCGGCGAAGGCCCGCGCCCGGTCTCGGAGGGTGTCCTCGGGGACACTTCCATAGGCCAGAACAGTGACGAAGCGTCCCGGCTGGCCTTCGACGTGGAATGGGTTCGGCGCATCATCGCCAAAGAGCCCCGCCAGGACGCAGTGGACGAGGTACCCCGTGTCGACATGCTGGAGGGGCAAGCGGTGCCGCTTTCCGATTTCGAGGAGCCTCGGGGTTTCCAGCCGGCAGCGGAGCATGTAGAGCTTGGATTCAGGAGTCGGCATCGTCGTTCACCTCCAGTTTCAGGATGCCCTCCCAGACGATCCGCCGGCCGGTGTGGACCTGGTTCCGCCAGTCCCTCGCATCCACCAGGGGCAATGCGCGTCCCTGACCCAGTCGGTCCTCTTCGGTTTCCGGCACCCAGGCTCGGAGCGGTCCGGCATCCTCGCGTTGTCTCCGCGCCGGAAGCGGCGGCACATAACGAAGAGCCTCGGTCAGGCTTCCCGCATGCCGTCTCTCCAGGAGAATCGGGCTGGAGGGGAGGCAGGGCTTCCGCCCCAGGAAGAGGGGGCGCACCGGCTCCCGAAGGGCCGCCTCCAGATCCGCCAGGTCTGGGGAACCCGCAGCGGGCTCGAGACTCACCGCTACCGAGTAGACGGCATCTGCGTGGAAGTCCCGGAACCGAACGTGAGTTCCCACCTTGTTCTTGACTCCCCCCCTTCGTGTGTCAACGACGCCCCGCGTGGTCCATCCGGTGCCGTCGAGGAAGGGCTGTCCGAGACTCACGGTCTGGTAGTCGCGCACCCTCTCGCCCTCCCGATCACAGCGCACGGCGTATCGAATGCGATCCTGCAGCCTGGTCAGGGCGCTCCAGTCCCCGTGCCGGTAGCCCAGGGCGTTGCCCAAGAGGCCGGTGATGAGCGAGAGCGAGGGAAAGTCGGCGATCGCCCCGCGGTTGTCGACGATCGGGCCGCCGAAAGCCTGGAGCGGCGCGTCGAATCGGAGGAGCAGGAACTCAGCCATCTTCGCCCCTGACCCGAGCGGCCAACCAGCCCGACAGCTCGTCGAGGGAGGTCACGCGCTCGATCCCGGTCTGGGAGGTGAGATCCTCGACGGGTCCGCTGGCCGCCAATCGCCGCGCGGTCGGAGCGCCGTACATGGAATCGAGGTCGGCGATGTACCGCCCGAGGGCCTGATAGGTGTTGCGGAGCATCCCAGGAGCCGAGGGCACAGGGTCGAGGAAGGCGTTTGCGAGCGTCCTGGGCTGCGCGCTTCCGGTCTCCACGAGAAGAAGGTGTGCGTATGAATACGGCGCGGTCGATCCCAGCTTGGCTCCTGGAGAGACCCGGGCGACGAGGTTGGCAAGACTCTGGACGACCCTCGAAGCCAGATCGTGGTCGGCTCCCTCCCACTCTTCCGTCGGACAGCCCTCGAGGTTGGATACGAGGAGGGGCAGGTCCAGAACCACATAGCCGTAGAACAGCCCACTCGTCAGCTCAACGGATCCGATGTGACCGCTGCCGAGCTCCTCGTCGCCGGAGAGAAGGTCGTCGACGGCGGAGAAGTAGTCCGCCTCGGATGCCTCGGCGTGCACCGTGAACGCGTGGGCGACGTGAACCGCGGCGTCGCCACGGGAGAGGATGTCGCTCGTGACCATCCTCCCGAAGAGAGCGGCGTCCAGGCCGGCCGCCATCTTCAGGGCCTGCAGGTTCTTCTTGCCCTCTCGGCCGAGGATGCCCTTGAGC
>WJLY01000055.1 GCA_014728245.1 Candidatus Effluviviaceae Genus IV sp. | reverse complement strand
GACGAACGCCTCTGGCTCGATACCGTGTGACGGGACCGTCGACGTCACGGTATCGATAAACTCGAACGCCAACAGCCTCGGCAACGGCGAGTATACCGACGTCGTGCAGTTCGTCAACGAGACAGACCACTCTGGCGACACGTCGCGGAACGTGACACTGACGGTCGGGGCCCCTTCTCTCGTGTACGAATACCCGCTCGACTCGGACCCCGGCTGGAGCACGCAGGGCCTATGGGCCCACGGCACGCCTACCGGCGGCGGCGGCCAGTACGGCAACGAAGACCCCACGAGCGGTCACACCGGCTCCAGCGTCTACGGCTACAACCTCTCCGGCGACTACGAGAACGGCCTGCCGGAGCGGCACCTGACGACGGACGCGATCGACTGCTCGAACCTGAGCTCCGTCTCCCTGAAGTTCTGGCGGTGGCTCAATGTCGAGCGGAACCTCTACGACCACGCCTATCTGCGCGTCAGCAACGACGGGACGACCTGGACGACCGTTTGGGAGAACGGTTCGTCGCACGTTGAGGACTCGTCGTGGAGCCAGTTCGAATACGACATCGCCTCGGTGGCCGACGGCCAGGAGACAGTCTACATCCGCTGGACGATGGGCGAGACGGACGGAAGCTGGCAGTTCAGCGGCTGGAACATCGACGATGTGGAGATCTGGGGCATCGAGGACACGCAGTCGGGGGTAGACGAAGCGGCTTCAGGCGCGCTGGCGCTCTCACCCAACTACCCGAACCCGTTCGGTCCCTCGACCACCGTCAGGTTCGAGCTGCCTGAGCCCGCGCGCGTGTCGCTCCGCGTCTACGACGTGAGCGGGCGCCTCGTGCGGGAGCTGGCCGACGCGCAGATGCCCGCCGGCTCGCACGTCCGCACGTGGGACGGCAGGGACGGCGGCGGAAGGCCGGTCGCGGCCGGCGTCTACTTCTGCAGGTTCGAGGCCGGCGAGAAGAGCAGGACGCGCCGCATGGTCCTCGTCAGGTAGAAGCGGTTTCACCGAGGCGGGTCCACTGAAAGAAGGCCCTGGCGGTCTACCGCCAGGGCCTTCCCTTTCGGCAGGCGCCGGCGCGCCCGGTCACGGCCCGTCACTTGAGGAGCACTCGCCCGTTCCGCTCGTGCGTCTCCTCGAGCAGAAGCTCCCTCAGCGCGGTCCACTCGCCGGGCTCGAAGCGCGAGCCGATAAGCTCGAGCCTGCGCCTGAGCGTCAACTCGCCCTCCTCGCCGGCCTCGGCCGCAACTTCGAGGCTGCCCGCCGCATTCGAGATCGATGTGGCGGGAGGATGGTAGACGACCTCCTGATCCTGGGGTCTCACCCGCAGCTCGATCGACTGGAGGAGCGCCGACCGCGTGACCACGGGCGACTCCCGCTCGGCGCTGTAGAGATGAACGTCCCGCGGCAGCTGCGAGAGCACGGCGCCCTCCGGCTCCCCAAGCTCCAGGACGTGCCTTCCGTACTCGTCCTCCTCGCCGGGGTCGTAGTCGAATGCGAACCCGCAGACGACGCGCTCCGGACCGAACTCGAGCGCGCTCCAGTCGGTGACATGCGCCCCGGGGAGCGCCGTCCCCGCCACGGAAGCCAGGTGCGACGACGCCTCCTTCTCCAGCCCGAGCATCTCCGCGTAGGGCGACATCGCTCCGGTCGCCCGCAGGTACCCGGTCCCCGTCCATCCCTCGTCACCGCCCTCAACTTCCAGCACGAGCTCGAACTCGGCCGTCTCGGGGGGCCGCGGGTCGAGCGGCGTCCAGCTCGTCCCGTCAAGCGCCCAGACGGCCAGAGCCTCCGTCGCCGCCTCAGTGTGAGTGAGCGAGGAGGTTGCGGGATCGTACACCGCGTCGAGCCCGGAGGCCTCGAGCCGGAGATATGGGCCGTCGAACGGTGAAAGCGACGGCGACCCGGCCGCGACGCTCAGGTTCGCGGCCCTGCCCAGAAAGAGCGGATGCGTCTTCAGGCCCGCTTCGCCGAAGAGGGCCGACGCGAGGACCGCCCTGTCGAGCGTGTGCCCGTAGGCCGTCTCCCACGTTCTTGAGGCCGTCCTCGGCGCGAGTCGCCAGAAGCGGTGAGGATAGCGCACGGGCCTGGTCGTTTCGGAAACGAACGCCGCAATCGCTTCCGCCCCGGCCCATGAGGCCGGCTCGTCCTCGACGAGCGCGGCGACGCTGTCCCTGAGAGCAGGCGTGAGCCGTGCCGCGCGGTCGAACGCTCCCAGCACCGCCCGCCCCAGCGTCTCCCAGTCGCGCCACGTCGACCAGACGACGCCCGGAGCGGCGCCCTCCGGATATGCGGTCAGAGGTCGGGGCAGGCGGTCGAGCTCCGACATCTCCCACGTATAGGTCACGCCGTGGTCGGAAGACCTGTGCGAGGCCGGGTTCTCCGGAGAGCCGTTCAAGGCCTCGAAGCGCACCTCCACGTCCGCCGGCGCCGTCACCTGGAGACGGGAGACCACGCACGGGTCGGACTTCTGGAAAGCCCACATGCCGCTCGCGCCGCTCGGTACTTCGTCGGCCGTGCCGTCCCCCGCCGGCGCGCCGTCCGGTCCGCCAGCCGCGGGCGTTCGGTCCCTACTGGGCTCTGCCGGCAACTCGGTCATCTCGTAGACGGTCTCCACGATGCAAGGCAGCTCGACGCCGTCGTGGAGCAGCATGGTCTCTCTCATCTCCGCGTAGTCGGCCGCTCTCTGGACCGCGCTCGGTATGGTCGGAACGACGGCCGTCTGCGATATTTCGGTCTCGTCCGGCCACCACGTGTCGTCGCGCCACGTGCGCAGCGCCAGCACCTCCAGCCTCGACGTCTCGGAGTTCCAGGGCACCCGGAGGTCGGCGTACGCCTCGAGCGCAAGGTCGGTCGCCATCCAGACGATCCTGTGGACGGTGGTCTTGCGCCCACCGTCGCTGCCGACCTGCACGTCCTCGCTGTCCAGCAGAACGACGGCGTCCAGCTCGCCCAGGTCCCACGCGGCCTCGGCGCGCGCAAAGAGCTCCCCGATGTCGTACCGCCCCATCGCCCCCGCGGGCTCTGCGCGCGAGACAGCAGGAGCTGCGAGAAGAAGGGCGACCAGAAGCGCAAGAGAGGTGCGGAAGAGGTATCTCACTTTTCGCCTCCCTTCTCTATGCGGTACACGAACTCGCTGAACCCGGTCGCCTCGTCGACCGCCGTCCTGAAGCCCTCGTAGCCGTCCGGCGGGATCTGTCTCCGTCTGACCTCGAAGCGCTCGGTGACCGACAGCCTCCCGCCGTCGACCTCGGCGCTTCCGTCGAAGTATGCGTACGTCTCGTCCACCTCCTCCGGCTCGGGATCCCGGGCCAGGCCGTAGCCTGACGGTATCCGGATCGTCTCCTCTCCCTCGATGAGCTGCGTGAACCAGAGGAAGACGTCCTCGCTGCGCTCCTCGCCCCATCCGTAGACACAGGCGCGACAGAGCCATCCGTTCTCGAGCGTGAGGGTGGCCATCGGGCTTCGGAACTCGAGGCCTTCGGCGGCCGGGAAGGCGTACTCGGGCACCCGGTAGTCGATCTCGATCCACGCGTCGGAGCTGAAATCGTCCGGGCGGATGTGTTCGAGTCTCGTCACCTCTACTCGGTCGCTCAGCACCGAGAGCGAGCCCGCGATGTAGTCGGGCACGTCGGCGATCCGGTCGTAGCTCACCATGTTGCGCAGCCTGCTGTCCATCGCTCCGGCGCCGTCCAGCCGGAACGAGCCCGTGAGCGTTCCGCTCTCGTCGATCCGCGCCTCGTGGCTGACCCTGAGCGGCGACTCCTCCGGCGGGCTGTAGGGGATCGTCCTCAGGCCCTTCCCTTCCGGCGTTCCGATCAGATACTGCTGCTCCGTCTCATACTTCGACCATATCTCGTTGTAGTAGGGCACCCAGGTCGGGTCGTACATCTCGAACGTCCCGTCGTCTCTACGAAGAGCGGTGACGCAGTGATTGAACTGGTCAGCGGGGGTCTCCTCGATCCTGCTGCCCGCCATCGTCATCGCGGCGTACGAGTCCATCCCGGCCGCGCGCATCATAGTGACGAGCATGCCGGCTATGTCCTTGCAGACGCCGGAACGCTGCTCGAATATCATCGCGCCGGAGTGCAGCGTGAACCCCTCTCCCTCGCCCATGGTCTGCCCGCTGTAACGGATGTTCTGAGCAACCCAGTGCACCAGCTCCTCGGCCTTCTCCTCCTCCGAGGCGCCGCTCAGCCCCGCCTCCGCGAGTATCTCGTCGACCTTCGCCTGTATCTCCGGCGTCACCTCGAACTGGTTACGGTTCACGTCGAAGAACCACCGGCTCTTCGCCTCCCAGCTCTCGACGGTGGCGACGACGACCTTCGGGACGACGTCGGAAGCCGCGGCCGCGCGGGGCTCGCCGGGGCGACCCGGCACGTCGACGGCCCACCACGCGTACTTGGTCGTGTCGGGCCCGTATGTCGTGCTCGAGTAGAGCGGTCCGTTGTAGACCTCGGAGTGCAGCCGCTTGTCGGCGGGAAGCGCCAGCACGTACCTGCGCTCGATGATCGGGACGCTCGCCTGGAAGAGCACGATGTCGAAGTACTCGCCCGGCATCGGAGGTATGTACTTCTCGTCGTCGGGCGCCGCCGAAGCGGCGGCTCCCTCCCCGGACGTCGAGGAACCAGAGCTCTCCTCCTCGGTCGCCCCGGAGCCGCCGCTCTCCTCGTGGGGCGCCGTGGGGTCGTCGGTCTCGTTCCCGGACGCCGGAGAACCGGCGGACTCGTCCTCCAGAAGCGCGTAGCTGTAGCCCTTCCTGAAGGCCCTTATCTCGATGCCGTCTCCTACCTCCAGCCTCGGAAGCTGCAGCGACTGGACTCGGGAGTTCCAGTAGATCCCGGACTGGGGCGCAGGCAGATCGCGCACTCCCGAGACGTCGACCGGTATTCTCTCGCCGTCGCGCACCACGTTCACCTCGCGAAGCTCGATGTAGCTGCTCCAGGGCTCGTAGCGCCAGCTCAGGACCGACAGGTCCCGGCAGCCGGCCGGCGTCAGCACCTTCCGGATCGTGTAGCTCTCGACGTAAGTCACGCCCGACGGTCTCACACGGTTCACCGAGCGGTCGTAGACGATGACCTCATCAGCGCCGGGATGATCATCCGACGTCCCTGCGTCTTCGAGCCTCGAGAACACCGTGGGCGGAGGCTCGTCGCCCGGCGGCAGAGCGTCTTCGCACAGCCCCGGCCGGGCGAGCGACGCAAGACAGACCGCCGCGAGGATCGGGCTCCACAGTCTCCATGCCTGCACTCGTACCTCCTTCAGATCATGTCACCCGGCCCTGGGGCCGGCCCGCAAGCGCTTAACCAGCTTCACCGCCTCGAACGTGATCAGGTAGACGCCGGCCGCTCCGAGGACATAGAGCCAGTCGATCGGCCGCAGCGCCTCGAACTGCAGGAAGTCGCTGACGTAGGGAGCGTAGATTCCGACGAAGAGCATGCCTATCGAGCCTACGATCGACCAGAGGAGTATCGGGTTCGACCAGAAGTTGCCCGAGAATACGGACCGCCGCTCGTCTCTTCGGGAAAGGATGTTCATGAACTGGCAGAAGGCGATCGTCAGGTACGCCATCGCGGTGGCCCGCCCGTAGAGCGGCATCGGCGTGTGGTCGACAGAGAACGTGATCCCCTCGCGCCACATGAAGAGCGCATAGTTCGCGAAGGACAGCGCCCCGATCATGAGTCCGAGGAAGATGACCTCGATCGCGGTGTTCCTGTTCAGTATGTGCTCGTTGAGGTCGCGGGGTGGCTGTCCCATGAGACCTTCCGACGGCGGGTCG
The DNA here is from genome assembly GCA_014728245.1 of Candidatus Effluviviaceae Genus IV sp. Lineage (GTDB taxonomy): Bacteria > Joyebacterota > Joyebacteria > Joyebacterales > Joyebacteraceae > WJLY01. The sequence continues at coordinate 495 of WJLY01000055.1, read as the reverse complement.
TAGGTGAGGAAGGTGAGCGGCATGATCTCCGCGAGAAGATCGATGGCCAGGATCTGGATCGCGAGGATGGGTATGGCCCAGTCCCGCGTCGACACAGCGGCCAGCCCCAGGAGGACCACGATCAGCTCCGCAGCGTTCGTCGTCATCGAAGCGAGGACCGTCTTGCGCAGATTGGCGTAGATCGTGCGGCCCTCGCGGACCGCGTGTACGAGCGTCGGGAAGCTGTCGTCGAGCAGCACAAGTTCGGAGGCCTCCTTCGCGACGTCCGTTCCGATCTTACCCATCGCCACGCCTATGTCTGCGCGCTTCAGCTCCGGGGCGTCGTTGACGCCGTCTCCCGTTACCGCCACGACCTGGCCCTGCTCCTCGAGCAGCTTCACGATCCGGAGCTTGTCCTCCGGATCGACGCGCGAGAAGATGAGCGACTCGCTCTCCGCCATCGCCGTCGACAGCTCCTCGTCGGACAGGTCCTTGAGCTCTTGCCCGGTGATGACG
>WJLY01000054.1 GCA_014728245.1 Candidatus Effluviviaceae Genus IV sp. | reverse complement strand
GCGGCGCTCGGTGATATCGCGCGGGCGCGCGAGCTCACGGTCAGGGTCGCCGAGCTTCAATCGCTTCCCCGGCGTATCAACGCGGGTCTCCTGGCTGCGGTCCTGCTCGGAGCGGCCGGGGCCGCCGTCGTAATGCTCAGGCGTGGAGAGGGGCTCGGCGTCCTGCCGTCGCTCTGGTACGGCGCCGCGCTAGCGGCCGCGGCGGCCCTCTCTCTTCTGATTCTGCGCTCTCCTCCGTGGAGCTGGACCATGTTCGTCGGCGGGGGCCTCGCGGTGGCCACGTCTGTGTCGGGGTGGGCCGGCTCGCGATACGTCAGCGCCGTCACGAGCCCGAGAAGGAGGGCGGGGGCGCCGATCGAAGAGCTTCTCATAGGCATCGCCGAGTTCAAGCACGGAGGCGCCGAGGGCGGGAGCGACGAGGGGCGGAAGAGCGTGACCAGGCTCGCGTACCTGGCGCAGGAGATGCTGGACTCGCTCGACGATGAAAAGCGGTATTCGATGCTCCGCGAGCGGCTGGCGCTGCGCGCGAAGTCGTTCCTGCATTCCAAGCATCAGCTCACGCGGCTCCTCGTCGAGCACGCGGCCGCGGCCGGGGTCGCGCTGGACGAGGTCCGGGCGATGGCCGGGGCGGCCGACCGCATCAAAGAAGGGCTGGAGACGGTGCTCGGGGAAGAGGGCACGCCTGCCGCGGGAGCCGAGGCTTACCTCGTGGCGATCCGAAACGGGCGAGACGAACTCGTGCGCGCCGCAGACCGGGCATGGGACGTCGTGAAGAAGAACCCGGGGTGCTCGATGAGCGGGGCGGTAGAGCGTATACTGGACTCGATGAGCGAGGAGTTCGAGTTGGCCGGCGTGCGGGTCGAGAAGGAACTGAGGGTGTCGGAGTCGCGCGACGCGGTAGCTCTCTGGAGCAGCGAGCTGGACTTCGTGCTCGAGAACCTGCTGTCGAACGCAGTCAGGTACATCGGGGGCTCGGGCAAGAGGAGGATTCACGTCTCGGGGAAGGACGGAGGGGCGTTCTACGAACTCAGGATCTCCGACACGGGCACCGGCATCCCGCGCGAGAAGCTCGACGGGCTCTTCGACCGCAGGGAGGGCGACGGGACGGGCGGCGGCTTCGGCCTCCCGAACTCCAGGGAGAAGCTCAGAAGGCGTGGCGGCGACATCACCGTTGAGGACACGGCGCCCGCAAAGGGCACCACGTTCCTCCTGACTGTTCCCTTCTGGTCGCCCGAACGCGGCTCCGGCGGGATCAACGGGCAAGGAGATTAACGATGAGCGACACAGGGCACCGTGGCGTGCGCAGGCGGCTTCTGCTCGTCGACGACGACGCCGACTTCGTCGAGGACGCCTCCCTGGTTCTCTCGAGAGACTTCGAATGCCGGTCGGTCTCGGAGCCGGAGGCGGTGTTACCGGCGTGCGCCGACTTCGTTCCGGACGTGGTGCTCCTGGACATAGACTTCCACGGGGAGCCGCTCGGCTACGATCTCCTCACTCGTATCCGCGCGGAGTTCCCGTTCCTGCCGGTGATCGTCTGGACCGACGATCGCTCGGTCGACGCGGGCATAGAGGCGCAGGCGCGCGGCGCCGTCCACACGGTGCGGAAGACGCCCGCGCGGAACGAGGTGATCCCCGCCGTCGAGTTCGCGCTCAGGCGCAGCAGGGCCGACATTCACACCAACCTGCTCGAGAGCGAGCTGGACCGCGACTGGGGCACGTTCGTCTTCGCGAGCGGTGTGACCGCGAAGCTGCTCGAGGAGGCAGCGCAGTTCGCTCAGGCCGAGGATCCGATTCTCATAACCGGCGAACGGGGCGTGGGGAAGGGCGTGCTCGCGATGGAGATTCACAACCGGAGCCGCCGCAGCGGGGCGAGGTTCGTAACTGTCGACTGCACCAGCATCCCTGCGGAACTCGCGGAGCGAGAGCTTTTCGGGAATCTCGCCGGCGCCTACACGGGCGCTACCAGGGCGTCGCCCGGGCTCATAGACGCGGCCGAGGGCGGTACGCTCTTTCTCGACGAGGTGGGCGACACCTCCGGCGACATACAGTCGAAGCTCAGAAGGCTCTCCGAGGAGAAGAAGTTCCGCCCCGTCGGTCAGACCACGCGGGAGAACGACGCCGACGTGCGGCTGATCGCGGCGACCAACAAGGACCTGCGGAAGGCCATCAGCCAGGAGCGCTTTCGCGCCGACCTGTACGATCGGCTGGCGACCTTCCATCTCCACATACCTCCGCTGCGCGAGCGGCCGGAAGACATCCCGGTCCTCGCGGACTGGTTCATAGCCAAGCGCTCAGAAGACACTGGCACCCACTACGAACTCACCCCTGACGCCTACCTCTTCCTCCAGAGCCGGGAATGGCCGCAGAATGTCCGCGGCCTCAGGAACGCCATCGCCCGCGCGTGTACCCTCTCGGAAGGCGGTGTGATCTCGGCCTCGGACTTCGCGGCCCGCCCGCGGGAGGGGGAGGAGCCGATGGACCTCGAGACCGCCAAGCAGCGCTTCGAGCGCTCCCACGTCGTCAAGGCTCTCCGCCTGGCCTGCGGCAACAAGACCGGAGCCGCCGACCTGCTGGGCGTCTCCAGGGCCACCATCCACCGCTTGATCAACAAGCACGAGATAGCGGAGGATGAGTGGGCGTGACGGCGTCCGGCGAGCCCTCCGTTCGAACTCTGTGAGACGTCTGGTCTGTATTGACATCAAACGAGCTGAGGAACATACTGAACCCGTCTTCCGGGCCAGGCCGGTAACGGCGCATTGGCGGGTCACATCCCGTGGAGTGAAGGCTAAAAGGTGAAACGCAAGGAACTCGAAAAGAACACGGTCAAGGAGCTGCGCCAGATGGCGCAGAACGTCGGCCTGAGGGGCGCTTCCCGCATGAGGAAGGCCGAGCTGGTGGCGCACCTCGCTGACGCCGCGCGCGGCGAGACGAAGAAGCGCGCGAAGCCGGCGAAGAGCAAGCCCTCGGCGAAACGCGCGGGGAATAAGGCCACCGCGACGGCGAAGAAGCCGGCGGGCAAGCGGACGAAGAAGTCCGCCGCGAAGCGGAAGAGAGCCACGGCGACGGCCAGGAAGAGCAGACCCGGACGCGCCGGAAGGACAGGCGCCGTGGCGGCGGAGAAGCCCCGCAAGCCGGCCGCCAGAAAGCCTCGCCCCGCGGCAAAGAAGCCGGCGGCAAGGAAGACCGGAGCCGAGCGTCGCGGGAAGAGCCGGGCGTCCTCCGGCACGGTGATATCGCCCTGGCTCAAGCGGACCTTCTCCCGCGTGTCGGGACAGGGTGAGCAGAGAGCCAAGATCAGCAAGTACTACCTTGGCGTTCCCGAGTCGGCCGAACTCGAGGAGCGCTTCGAGTACCCGGAGACATACGGCGAGAACGTCATCTCGCTCATGGTGAGGGACCCGTACTGGCTCTTCGCCTACTGGGAGTTCGCTCCGGAGCTGCGGGACCAGCTCGCGGCG
>WJLY01000053.1 GCA_014728245.1 Candidatus Effluviviaceae Genus IV sp. | reverse complement strand
CTCCTCCGGCGGCGACGGCGCGGGCATCTACTGCCAGGACGCGCCTCCCACGCTGACGCGGGTCGACTTCGTCGGCAACGTGGCCGACACCACGCGCGGAGGAGGTCTCTACATCAACTGCGACGCCACGCTCAGCGACTGCTCGTTCGTGGGAAACGCCTCCGGCCAGGAGGGCGGCGGCATATTCTGCTGGGGCTCGTATCTGGACCTGAACGGTTGCAGCTTCGTCGAGAACGACGCGTCCGCCGGAGGCGGCATATACGGCGAGGACGCGCTGCTCGACGTCGACGGGGGGACCTTCCACGGGAACGTGGCCGGCATGGGCGGCGGCGCGTGCGCGCAGGGTGGCGTACCGTCCTTCACGGACGCCGATTTCGGCGGGAACACGGCGGCGATCTACGGCGGTGGCCTGGCCCTCCTGGACGCCTTCGCGAGCGTCGAGCAGTGCTCCTTCACGAGCAACGAGGCCTGGGACGGGTGCGCGGTCTACTGTAGCGGACCCGCCGACCCGACGATCAGCGAGTGCACGCTCTCGGCGAACGTGGTCGAGCCCGGAGGCGCCGCGCTCCTCTGCGAGTCATGCGACCCTGCGATCACAAACACGATCGTCGCGTTCACCGTGGAAGGCTCGGGGATGCGCTGCGATCTCGGCGCCTCCCCGGCTGTCTCGCACTCCTGTTTCTATGGGAACGACGGGGGCGACGGCCTGTGCGGAAGCCCGGGCGACAACCTCTTCGACGATCCGCTCTTCTGCGACGGCCCCGCGGTCGACGCATCACTTCACGACGACTCACCGTGTCTGCCCGCCGGAAACGCCTGGGCCGAGCAGATCGGTTCAGAGGGCGCGGGCGGATGTGGTCTCTCGACAGCGGTCGTTGGGGTGAGCGGCAGACTGGCGCTTCTGCCACCGAGCCCTAATCCGGCGTCCGGGTCGGCCGTGGTCGAATGGGCAGGTCCGGCCATGCTCGACGTGCGGGTCACGCTCTTCGATCCGGCGGGCAGGCGCGTCCGCGCGATCGACGCGCGTACAGGTCCCGATGGTACCGGGCGGCTCGTCTGGGACGGCCGCAACTCGGATGGACGCGACGTGGCCTCGGGCGCCTACCTGGTCCGCGTGGAGAGCACGGGCGAGGTTGCGCTGGGCAGGATCGTCATCGTGCGATAGCCTCTTGCGGGATCGCCGCGACCCGAAGCGGCTCCGCGAGAGAATCCCCGAAGACCAGGGAGGAACCGGATATGCCTTCCAGGTTCGCGCTGGTTTCTTGCGCGCTCGGCGTCCTGGTTCTGACGACTCAGGCGAGCGCGGACACGGTCTACGTTCCTTCCGAACAAGCCACGATACAGGCCGGCATCGACGCGGCCGGCGACGGAGGCACTGTTATCGTGAGCCCCGGCACGTACGACGGACCGGGCAACCGCGACATCGACTTCTCGGGGATGAACGTCACCCTCCAGTCGTCCGACGGGCCCTCCGCAACAATCATCGACGGCGGCGGGTCGCACCGAGCCTTCTACTTCCACACCGGCGAGGACACGACGTGCCTCGTGGAGGGATTCACGATCGCGAACTGCAGCGGCGACTACGGCGGCGCCGTCAGATGCCAGAACGCGTCGCCGGCGCTCAGGGACTGCGTCTTGAGCTCGAACGACGCCACGAACGGGGGCGGCGCGTTCCACTCTGACTCCAACTCCGCGCCCAGGCTCAGTTCCTGCGTCTTCGAGTTCAATTCCGCTCAGTTCGGCGGGGCCGTTCAGCTGGACGGCTCCGGCGGGAAGCTCCGCGACTGCAGCTTCGACGGTAACGACGCTTCCCTGCGGGGAGGCGCGGCATACGTGAGGTTCATAGCGGAGACCGAGTTTGAGGACTGCGACTTCGGCTACAACACGGCGCAGTGGGGCGGCGCAGTCTACAGCGTAGACGCGGAGTCCGGGTTTCAGGGCTGCACCTTCACCGCCAACGAGGCGACCTGGGGCGGCGCCGTATACGTACAGAACAGCTACAATCCGCCAGCATTCGCAGGCTGCACCTTTGTCGATAACGAGGGCGGCGGCCTGCACGTTCAGGACGGCTGTCCCATCGTCACGCGGTCGATCATCGCCTTCAACAGAACGGCCCCCGCCGTCGTCTGCTCGGGCATAGGCGTGCCGGGGTTCTCGCACTGCTACGTGTTCGGGAACGCCGGCGGCGACAGTCTGTGCGGCGTACACGCGGACAACGCCTTCGAGGACCCGCGTCTCTGCGCGTTTGCCGAAGGGAACGTCGAACTCTGCAACGACTCGCCGTGTCTGCCGGCCGCCAATCCGTGGGGCGAGCAGGTGGGCTCGAGACCGGCCGGATGTCCGGACTGCGGCAGTCCGGTCACAAAGTCGAGCTGGGGTTCGATCAAGGGGATGTATTCGATCAAGGGGATGTATCGGATGCGGCCTTGAAGGCCGCGCAGCCTGTCACTTCCGTGCCCCGACGATCATCGCTCCGGATCGGGCTCTTCGGCCTCTTTCAGTCTTCGCTCGGCTCTCATGATGAGAGTCTCGGCCTTCTCGCCACGGCTCGCGAGCGTCGAGGCGGTCGTCACGGTCACGCTGAGCGGCGAAGCGCCCCACGGCAGCTCCGACTTCTCGATCAGCGTCTTGTACCTCTCCACCGAGGCATTGAGCCCCGCCTCGTCGAGGTGCCCGACGATGGCAGCGAACGTGTCGTCATTCCACCGGCCGACGACGTCGAACGGCCGCGTGTTGAGCACGAGCGTTCGTGCGATCATCTTCAGCACGTCGTCGCCCGCGTCTCTTCCGTACTTCTCTTTGAGGCGCTCGAAGCCGTCGATGTCCATAAGTATGAACCCGAAGAACCACCCGAAGCGCTCCAGCTCCGCCAGCCTGGCGGAGGCGGTCTCCCGCATGTGCCGGCGGTTGGCGAGTCTGGTCAGCTCGTCGAGCCTGGCGAGCGACTCGAGCTCGGACATCCGCTTGCGTATCTCGTCTCCCACGGCCACGTCGGAGTAGATCTCCGCGGCGCCGATGATCCTCCCCTGCTCGTCGCGGAACGGGAAGAGGCGGGCCTCTACCGGGACCATGTGTCCCTCGCGGTGCCGCAGGAAGACGTGCGATCGCCTCACCTCGTCGGTCGGGTCGGTCTCCAGAAGCGGGCAGTGACGGTCACAGTAGCTCTCGCCGCTCTCGTTCAGGTGGACGATTCCCGACTCGCGGCAGTTCATGCCGAGCATCTCCGAGCTGGAATAGCCCGTGAGGTCCTCCGCGCTCTCATTCCAGAAGACGATGCGCCTGTCGGGATCGACCAGACAGACGGCGTCGAAGAGGTTGTCGAACACGCCGTACAGCTGTCTCTTGTCCATTCCCCGGACTCCCCGCACCTCGCGTGCGCAAGCCGTGCCTTCGCCCGACCGGGACATGCCCGGCGCCCGACCGTGCCTGATGCACAAAGCGTACCGTGTGTGATGGATTAATGCCTAATAGTGAGGTCGAGGTCAAGCACGCGGGCTCGGAAGCGGCCTCAGTCCGCCTCGCAGCTCATAGGGTGCGGCCCGCCGAACGCTCTGTGCCACAGGAAGGCCCTGTCGCCCGGTCCCAGCTCCACCTCCCCCAGATAGACGAACCGACCCTGCTCCGACTCGAGAGTCACCTCGTATCGACCGGGCCTCGCGGGGAGCCGGGCCATCCACACGCTGGAAGGAAGCGTCACCCAGCTTCTCGTGTCCGCCTGCTCGGTTTCGGCCACCGCCACCGGCACCACGTGGTCGATGATGGCGTCGGCCAGCCACGTCCAGACGGACCCGCCGTCACCCTCCCGCTCGCGCTTATCGCGCTTCTCCTCCCTGTCGTGCTGCGCCTTGAGAACCGAGACGGTCTTTGTCGTCGCCCTGATGGCCGAGCGAGCCAGAAGCGCGGGGAGGCGTCTTTCGAGAGTCCAGCGCGCCAGCGCGTCCATGTTCTGTACCTGCTCGGCAGAGACAGAACGCGTTTCCGGAGGAGACACGCCGCGGGTGTAGTCTCCGTCGGGAGTAGAGGCGCCGCGGTCTTCGTCTGCGTTGGGAGTGGAGCCGCCGCGCGGAGAGGTTG
>WJLY01000052.1 GCA_014728245.1 Candidatus Effluviviaceae Genus IV sp. | reverse complement strand
TCCCGTAGAAGTCCCCGTCGCCCTCGATCACCTCCCAGGACGTGTCGATGCCCAGCTCCCGCTTGAGCGGAACGAGCTTGGCCAGTATCTCCGCAACTCCTCCGCCCACCCGGGTGGAGTTGACGTGGACGACCTTCCGGCCTCTCAGGTGCTCGCTCAGTTGCCTGAGCTGGTCGATCGCGTCCTCGCCCGCGACCGGCGCGTAGCGTTCGAGGAGGTTCATCGCGCACCCCCGTTCCCGAGGTAGCGCTCGAGCACGCCCTCGACACAGCCTTTCGTCTCCGAGAGAGTCCCGTAGAAGGGATCTATGCCCGCGAGTTCATTGCACAGCTCCCTGTGCTCCTCGTCGTGCAGGTCGATGAGCCACGTGCTGAAGTCGTCTGTGCCCCTCGGCGTCCTCCTTCTGGCGTCGATAAAGTGATAGAAGACGCTGCTCCGCGACATCGAGGAAACGGCGTCCGGAAGGCCCGCGGGCTCTTCGACGACGATGCCGGTGTCGAAGATGACGATCTGCGACCGGATGAAGAGAAAACGGTTCTCCCTCGACGTCCAGACCGGCGCCTCGCTCTTGTCCAGCTCGTCCTCCATCACGTCGACCACGGCCCAGCGGAGTTCCTCGAGGTCGTCGTAGTCGGTCGGCCCGATCACGCTCAGACGTTCGGCCAGGGCGGTGTTGTGCAACGCGTCGTGCGCCCAGCGCGCGAAGTCGTTGTGATAGCTGGGATCGTCGAAGGCCGGGCGGAGGAGCCCTCCCCAGAAGTGGAAATAGACGCTGGCGGAGTCCACGTGGCGCAGCTCGTCACGCAGCTCCTTAAGGTTCTGCGCGGATCGGCCGGTCGCGATCGCCGCCAGGGCGCAGTCCCTGACCTCGAACGGCCCCGCGGGCGAGTATGGCTTGGTCTTGCTGATGGTGCCTCCCGGATCGACTCGGTAACCGGACTGTGGAGCGCGACCTCGCGGGCGGCGCAGAACGACCTCACGGTTCGCCTCCCGGCGGCCCGTCGCGGATCAGACCGGCGCCCGCACTTCTCTTGGGTGCCCGCGCGGACGGAGAATCGCGCTTCGGACGAACCTGCGGCGCCGTCCCGGCGTTCGCGCGCGAGACTACTATCTTATGGGGCCACGGCGGCCCAATGTCAAGCCCGAGCCGGAACTCACTCGCCCAGCACGTAGGCGAATATCAGGGGGGCGACGATCGAAGCGTCGGAGTTGATCATGAACTTCGGGGCGTCCACGTCCAGCTTGTACCAGGTAATCTTCTCGTTGGGGACGGCGCCCGAGTAGGACCCGTAGGACGTCGTGCTGTCGCTTATCTGGGCGAAGTACGCCCAGAAGGGTACGTCCTCTCTGCAGTCCTGGATCAGCATCGGCACCGCGCAGATGGAGAAGTCACCCGCGATGCCGCCGCCGATCTGGAAGAAGCCGACCCGCGTACCCTCTGCCGAGCGTTCGCGATACCAGTTCGCCAGGTGCTGTAGCTGCTCGGTTCCCGTTCGGACCGCGCGGTGGCTCGAGATCTCTCCCTTCATCACGCCCGCGGTAAAGATGTTGCCGAGCGTGGAGTCCTCCCAGCCGGGGGAGTAGACGGGGATGCCGGCCTCCCCGGCGGCCAGCACCCAGGAGTTCTCGGGAGGCGCCGAGAAGCGCTTGCGGACCTCTGGATCTTCCAGAACCGCGTACAGGTACTCCACCGGGTAGAGGCTCTCGCCGCTCTCGGCAGCCTGGGCCCACATGCTCCTCAGTCTGCCCTCCGTGTGTCGCATGACCGTCTCGGGAATGCACGTGTCGGTCACGCGATTGAGGCCCCGGTCCCTGAGCTTCGCTTCGTCCTCCGGCCTCAGGTCCCTGTAGTCGGGCACCACTTCGTAGTCGTCGTGGGCGAGGAGGTTGAAAATGTCTTCTTCGAGATTGGCCGCGGTGCACGAGATCGCGTGGACCTTGCCCTCGCGTATCATGCGCGCCAGCGATATTCCTATCTCGCCGGTCGACATGGCGCCCGCCATGGCCAGCAGCATCTGCCCTCCGTCCATGAGAAGCGCCCGCCACGCCCTGGCGGCGTCCACCATCTCGCGCGCGTTGAAGTGGCGGAAGTTCCGCTCCATGAAATCACTGATTGCCGCCACGGTGCTCTCCGATTCCGGGGCGGGCCGAAGCCCTGCGCTTCGCCTACCCGTCCATACCCTTGATGGCTCTCCACGAGGTCGACTCGACGGGGGCCGATGGCTTGCGCTTCGCTTACCTGTACATGGCTTTGATCGCGCCCCACGACGTCGACTCAACGGGGACCGATGGCTTGCGCTTCGCCTACCTGTACATGGCCTTGATCGCGCCCCACGACGTCGACTCGACGGGCGAGGAGTCGCTCCCGAGCTTGACCCATCGCAGGTACCACCCGAGGTACTCGTTCGATTCGTCCGAACCGAAGAAGAACCCGACGAGAATGTCTTCTCCCTCGTACGCCGAGAGATCGAAACAGTCGCGTACGTACTGGACGCTGTCGCCGGTGAACACCGGCTCGTCGGCCACGCACTCGGCGATGAAGGAGGTGGAATCCAGAACGTCGTCGTAGCCCGCGGACGGCTCGACCAGCTCCCACGTCGTGCCGCCGTCGGCCGATACTTTGACGTTGCCTCCGTCATAGCCGAACTCGATCTCGTAATAGTGGCAGAGATCGAGGCAGACGCAGCCCGAGGTAATGTTGAACGGCCCGACGACGATAGCTCCGCCCCGCTGCGACGGGTAGTTGCCGCTCTGCTCGGTGCACCACTCGTTGCTGATCGGGGCGCCGTCGCAGTCGGTCGCGGGGTTACCTGTACACGTGCCCCACTCCCATGGACTGGGGCCCGCGCCGCACGTCGCCCCGACAGCGCCGCCGCTGTTGGCGCTGAAGTTGAGCTGGTCGCAGATCGTAGCGGAGGGGCAGCAGTACTGCTGCTCTGAGATGCACTCGCCGATCGAGATGGCGTCGAACGCGCCCTGCGCGCCGTCGTAGCCCTCGTATATGAAGCAGACCGTGATGTCCTCGCCGACACCGTACCCGGTGAGATCGACGCAGTAGAGCTGCCACTGCCACGTGACGGCTCCGTCGTTGTCGTTACGGTAGTCCCAGACCGGCACGCCGTCGATCTCGACGACCAGGTTGTAGTTCTGATAGGGATCGACCGCCCAGTAGATGCTTCCGAACGCATAGAAGCAGAGGCACTCGTCTCCGGCCTCGATCGTGTAGTCGAAGCAGAGCCGTTCGTCCTGGGGGCCGGAATAGTCTGCGTCGTACTGGCAATCGGCGAAACAGGACCCCTCGTACGGCTCGCCGTTGAGTCCGCAGTCCTGCGTCCACGTGTCGTTCACATTCGTCTGGTGGAGCGTCCAGCCGGCGGGCGGCACGCTCGTCTCGAAGCCCTCGAAGAGCGCCCGTTCGGGGCCGCGAATCGGGAACATGATCTCGCCCGCCGACTTCGACGCGTCGACGGGAGCGGCCAGAGCGGCCGTGCAGCATACGGTACTGACGACGAGTAGAGCGATTGCAGTGCGCATCTTGCGTCCTCGCTTAGGGGGTGCCCTGGTGCCCTGTGCCCTCGAAGCCGCGCCTGACCTGCGTCATGGAAAGCGTGGTCTTGCGGCCGGGCCGTTTGTGTCCGCGGCACTTTAGCTTCCTACTTGAAGGAAGTCAAGAGCCGTGGGTCCGCAGAAGGGCCGTATCTTCCCATGCAGCAGGCTCTTGACACCGCGGGCATGCGGTGGTAGATTTGTGGTAGATAAAAGGACCCCCCAGCAGGCGCCCCTGTGTGTGCGGTGACGTGCGTTCAGCACGCGTGGCACGCCTCGAGCTCCGGCCCACGGGTGCATCCACCCGGCGGGCAACTGAATCTAAACGAAGAGAAGAACCGGATACCCCTCAAGGAGGAAGATCATGAGCGCGAAACGGGCGACGGCCCTGCTTGTGATCGTCGCGCTGAGCCTGCTTCTGGCGAGCGGCTCGGCACTGTCTCGTCCGGAGATGGCCCCCCGCGACGTTGACACAGGAACGGGCCTCGTTACGCAGGGTGACGGCGACGGTCCTGATAGCGTCGACCCCGGAACCGGTGTGCCCGGGGACGACGACAACTGGGACAAGCCGTCGACCGACGGTCACGGGCCGACCGACGCAGTTGTGCGTGCGGATGGCGGGTGGATCGATGAGGGCTCCGGCTCCAGACTGCCGGACGTGGACGAAGAGCTTGCGATGCTCTGGCTCAAGCTGCTGCTCCGGCTCTGGTAGCGGAGCGAGGGCTCTGGCTGCAAGTCGGTCTGCGGCGCTGGATACCGTGCGGAGAAGAGTCAGTCCTCACGAGCGTAACAAGGTGAGTTCAAGTGGCGAGCAGGGAACGCGACATAGGACGAGAGAAGGACGGGGCCGGAGCGGACGGCCGTGGGCGGATGCCCTCGAGTGCCCGCGAGGAGGCGCTGTCGGCCATCCAGATGGGCCATGTTTATCTGGAATCCGACAGCTACTCCGAGGCGGTGGCGTGTTTCGAGCGCGCGCTCGAAGCACGGCCCGTTCCCGGTCTCACCGTTCCGGAACGCTCGTCGCTCTTCGCCGGGCTGGCGCGCAGCTACGTCGGGCTCGGTGAGCACGGTGAGGCGCTTCGCTGGGCAGGGAAGCTCAGGGAGCTGGACACCGACGATCCCGAGATCGCCGCCCTGGCTTACGTGATCGTCGGGAGGACCGAGTCGCGCGCCGGGCGCTTCCGGGAGTCGCTCGCCGCGGCTGAGCGCGCCTACGACGTATTGAGGGAGCTTCCCGAGAGCGCGCTCCTGGCCGAAGCTGGCAAGATAATGGGCACGGCGCACGCCGAGCTGGGCAACACGACGGGGGCGAGGGATTGCTTCATTGACTGCCTCGTGACGAACCGAAGGTTGGGCGACGAGGCGGGCATGGCGGGCGCTTACAACAACCTGGGCATTCTGGCCAAGCGCACCGGCGACCTGTGCGGCGCCATCGAGTACTTCGAGGCGGCGCTCGACATCGACCGAAGATTGGGCAGGACCGCCGCGGTAGCGAGGAGGCTGAACAACCTGGGCGTGGCGCTCTACCGGATGTCGCGGTGGAGCGAGGCGGAGAGGAACCTGCTCCGGGCGCTGGAGATATATGTCGGGCTGGGCGCGACGCGGGACACCGTCGCCGTCGAGCTGGCTTTGGGGAACGTCCTGCGGGCCCGCAGGGAGTGGAAGACGGCGCGCGGCTATCTCGAGCGGGCTCTCGACACGAGCCGCGAGTTCGGCTACAGGCGCTCCGAGGCGATCGCTCTCGAGTTTCTGGGCGAGCTTGCCGCGGACCGCGGTCACCACGAAGAGGCCCTGGAGCTTCTCGACAGGGCGCTGGCCTGCGCGTACCAGCTGTCGGCGAGCAGCGACGCGGTGAGCGAGGTGCTCCGCAGGCGCGCGGAGGTGCTGCTGGAAGTCGGGCGTCTCGACGAGGCCGAGCGGGACTGCGCGCAGGCGCTCGAGCTTTCGGGCAGACTGGGCGACAAGCTCGAAGAGGGCGCGGCGCTCCGCGTGCTGGCGCGGATCCTTTTCGCGCGCGGTGATCGCGCCGGAGCCCGGCAGCGGATCCGTAGCGCTGAGGACTCTCTGCGCAGCACCGGCGAATCGTTCGAGCTCGCAAGGACGTCGCTCGCCGCCGCGGTCGGCCTTGTCCGGACGGCGCCGGCGGGCGAGCTGCCGCTCGACCGTGTGGAGGCCAGGCTGTTCACCGCGGAGGAGCTTTTCGGCAGGATGGGCGCGGACTACTGGGCGGGCCTCTGCCGGCTTGAGCGCGCGATGGCGCTGAGGGCGGCGGGCGAGCTGGGTCGCGCCAGGGATTGGCTCGCCCGGGCGCGCGAGACGTTCAGGGACGCGGGCGAGAGCTCGGCCCTCTCGCGCGTTGAGTCGATTCAGCGCGAGATCGACCGAGACCTCGCCGGAGCGATTCAGTCGCCGCAGGCGAGGTATTCCGTCATAGCCGATGGCTACCGGCACCTGCATGAGGGCGAGGTTTCAGTCGAATCTTTTCACACGATCGCCGCGAACGTGGCCGACGCGATCGGCTGCGACAGGCTGATGCTCTTCGACGTGGCGCCCGACGACACGTTCTCCGTCGCGATATCGTTCGACAGAACCGGGAGACGGTTGTCCGAAGCGAGGAAGATCGTGCGGGACGCGGTCTCGCGAACTCGCGGCGGGAAGCCTCTCGCGCTGTCGGGTGAAGTGTTGCCTGACGGACTCGTATCGGCTGTCGTACAGCCCGTGTTCTGCCGGTCGGGCGACACCGGAGGAACGTGCTTTCTCTACGCCGATCGCGGCGAGGAGGGCGAGCGCGAAGCGTTCAGCGCGGACGACGTCGAGTTTTTGGGAGCCGCCGCGCGGATGATGGCGACGCTGTCCGCCGGACGTCTCGGCGACGCGCGGCCCGGGACTGAGGACGATGGAGAGCCGGCCTCGGTTTCGAGCGACTTCATCACGCGCGATCCGGGCATGCTGGACATACTGGCCAGCGTCGAGAAGCTCAGAGACAGCGACATACCCATTCTGATCCTCGGTGAGTCCGGCGTGGGCAAAGACGTGCTGGCAAGGGCGATACACGCTTCGAGCGGCCGTTCCGGGGGCTTCGTCGCCTTGAACTCGGGCGCGGTGCCGCCCAACCTGCAGGAGAGCGAGCTCTTCGGGCACGTCAAGGGCGCCTTCACTGACGCCGACAGGGATCGCGAAGGCCTCGTGGCCGCGGCCGCGGGAGGAACCCTCTTCCTGGACGAGATAGGTGAGATGAGCGAGGAGTTGCAGGTCAAGCTGCTGCGCTTCCTTCAGAGCGGGGACTACCGCCGGGTCGGCGAGAGCGTGGTTCGTACGAGCGATGCGCGCGTGATCTCCGCGAGCAACCGCAATCTCAGGGAGGAGGCACGCGCCGGCCGGTTCCGCGCGGATCTGTACTACAGGCTTGGTGCCTTCGTGATCGAGATTCCGCCGCTCCGGGCGCGCCCGCAGGACATACCCCTCCTCATGGAGCACTTCCTCGATCTCTACAGCAGCCTCGAGGGCAAGACGGTGCGCGGATTCAGCCGAGCCGTCAGAGAGCTGTTCATGAGCTACGACTGGAGCGAGAACAACGTCCGCGAGCTTGAGAACGAGGTGCGCAGAGGCGTCGCGCTCTGCGAGGACGGCGGGTTCATAGAACTCGCCGATCTCAGACCCGAGATGCGAGCCCTCAGGGAGGACGTCGGCGTTCCGGCCGGGCGCGACTTCATGTCGCTCAAGGACGAGGTTGAGGCGCTCGAGCGTCGGAGAATAGCGCAGGCCCTTGAGAGGAGCGGCCATAGCAAGAGCAGGGCGGCCGCCGATCTGGGCCTGTCGAGAACCGGGCTCTACACGAAGCTCCAGAAGTACAGGCTTGAGTAGACGATA
This sequence comes from Candidatus Effluviviaceae Genus IV sp., assembly GCA_014728245.1. GTDB lineage: Bacteria > Joyebacterota > Joyebacteria > Joyebacterales > Joyebacteraceae > WJLY01. Next base: position 10,717 of record WJLY01000052.1, on the reverse strand, counting down.
GACGAGCAGGGAACCACGCCGGGAAGCTGAACGGCGCTGTCTGAGCACAGACGACCACGAGCGGCACGGCCGGGCCATTACGCCCGGCCATCTTCTTGCCCAAATGCTGACGTCGTAGTCACGACGCCCTGTCGTATTATCGACGTTGGCCTAATCGGTTGAACCGTATTGTCTTACGCCACCGACTGCCAGTCGGTTCGCTCGACATGTCGTAAACGCTCCGGTCAAGTCGGCACGCCGTGGGATGAGGATGTCGAATGCGATGCTGTAAGTTATTTGTATGCAATGTGTTATACGCATACCACACGCGCCGCACGGGCGCGTGCGCGGGGCGGGTGTTGGCACGGTCCATGCCCTGATAGAGGGTGCGGCCAGGGAGTACAAGCGCTGAAGGTACCATCGAGAACGTACTCCACCGCGACCGATCTTCGACAGACTGAGCTTTTCCTTGAAGCCACAGACTCGGTGTAGGAGCAGGGCAGTGGCTTGCGCGGCCGTCCTCAACGCACGCTTCGGACGGTTGGAGGGGTAGCCGCTCACGGCCAAAGCGGCTCCCCTCCGGCAGGAAAAGACGATCATTGAAATGGGAAAAACGTCCTTCGCGCGCCAGAAGAGGCGCTCAAGCGATCCGCTGGTTCCTGGATTCTCTTGGGCCCTGGCGAGTCTCTCCTCCTCTCTTGCTTGCTATCGCGCTGGGACGGCGGGTCCGTCGGCTCTTCGTCGTGGTTGCCACCACTCACGCGGAGTCCTCCGTCAGGACGGGCGGCGAGGATTGCCCGCGGACCCGCTTTGAGATTCTGGCTCGCGGTCTATCAAAGGGATGACGGAGGTTCGATTCGTTCTCCTCTGTGACCCTGATAGTGTGGATTCCGAACTGGGGGGTCAGGAGTCTGCAAGCCGCGAGTCACGAACGGGAAGCCCGGGCGAATACGCCCGGGCTTCCTCGCTTTGTGGGACATCGAGTCCGCTGGCGCTGTGCCGGGCGAGTGCGAGGACGAGCGGCGCTTCCGCTGAGGACCGACTCCGAATGTGACAGCTAGTTGCGCGACTCCGCCGGCGATCACTCGTGCGGTACGAAGTCCAGAGCGAGCTTGTCGCCATCGAAATCGAGTTGTCCCGTTCGGGAGCTTCGAAGCTCGAAGCAGCTTCCGGTCAACTTCACGGACTCGAAAGAGACCGAGCCGGCGGAAAGCGGAGCCGGCGGGCCGCCGTTCAGCGCCACGGTAACGGCCGCTGGTTCGACGAAGCTGAGCCTGCGCGTTCCCTCGTCCCAGTCGCGCACCTCCAGAAGACCCTCTTCCTTGAGTTCGAACCTCCAGTCCTCCCCGCTCAGGGTGTAGACATCGAATCTCCGGCAGAGGCACGCCCTGCCGTTCTGCATCAACCACTTCTTCTCGGACGTCAGACGCGAGCGCGACATCCCTGAGGATCGAACCGTGATGGCAACCGCCGTTCCTTCCTGAGCTTCGAAGGCCGAGAGCGCCCTCTCGCACGCCTCCATGTAGTCGTTGGTCGCCTTCTCTGCGCGAGCAAGGATCGCGGCGAAGTCGTGCGTCTCCTTGGCCCGCTCGACAAGCACGGGGAGCTCTTCGTCCTGGATACGGAACCGCGAGCGGAGCAACTCCGTGAATGTGAAGTCGCTCCCCGCCGCCTCGGCTTGGCCCTTCCACGGAACGTCGAAGTGATCGAGAAGATAGGCCTGCGAGGCGGCGACCGCGTAGATCCTGTTCCGAGGAATGTCCTGCGGCTCGAGGTGGCCGGCGTCCATGCGCGCGCGAAGCTCCCTCAGCATGAGTCCGGGAAGTGAGGAGGGCGGGAACGCGGCGGACATGGGGTTGCTTGTTCCGTCAAGCGACGACACGTAGTCGAGGCTGCCCGCGCGCTCGACACATCGGAGCTCCACGTACTTGGCGGTTCCTTCAAGAAGCTCCTTCCCCTGCTCGTACTCCGCCACGAATGGCGGCGCGGTGGCCCACCTGTGCAGTCTCACCGTCACGAATTCCCTCGTCCGCTCCTCACAGAGGCCCCGGTTGCCGTCCGCGGCGGCCGAGAGAGCCTCCTCGAGGACCCGCATCTCCAGCCAGGCCAGAGCCGAGTTGAGCGTATTCTCTATGGGGTACTTCTCCTCACGTGACCAGGGTATCTCTCCGAAGGCCGCCCGCTGGTACTGGTGGAAAGCCTCGTGGACGATATAGGCGAAGACCGTCGACTCCGGGTCCTCGACCGAATCGGTGAAGCTCGACGGAACGCCGACCGCCACTGTCGGGATCCCGCCGATGTCGACGCCGAACTCGAGTTGCCCCACCAGCCCGGGGTAGGGACCTTCGTGATAGGCGACCGCCACCCCGAGCTCCGGCCACTTCGGGGGCGGAGCTCGGAAGCCCTCCGGACTGCCGGCGGGGTTCAGGAGCAATGCCCATCTGTCCGGGACGTAGACGAGGAACTGCTGCTCGGCGAGGGAATAGCCGGGCCAGATGGATGCTCCCTCACTGCTGAACACCAGGCGGACGGCCTCGCATATGCGAAGCAGAAGATATTCGTCTCCCGTAGGGAGCGTGTCCTCAGAAGGCGCGTTCCCGGCGGACTCGGCAGCCAGGGGGTGAGCAGCGCAGAGCGTCATGACGGCGGCGAGCAAGATCGCCGCCGGCGCGCGTGCGGGTCTCGTCACCGGCAGGCCTTCTGGTCTATTCATCGGTGCGGGCGCTTTCGTCCATGTGCCCGCTCTCGTAGTGGCCCACGAGCTTGACGGGAACACCCGAGCCGTCGGTCACGACCTCCAGCCGGAAGTAGTCGAGGCCCTCGAAGCGGAAGAGCGTCTGCGACATGGGCATGGCGGCCATCACGGGGCCGTCTTCGCGCTGATAGAGGAGCTGCCCCCCGTCGACCCAGAGTCGCCGCGGACCGTATTGGCCCGCGTACGAATCGAGCTTCGACTCGCTCACCTCAACGGGCTCGAGCTTCGTCTCCAGTCCATCTATGACCCACTGGATGCTGAAACGCTCCTCTTCGTCATCCTTGTCCTCGAGAATGGCCGTCAACGCCTCCAGATATGCTCGCTCGAGAGCGTCGACAGCAGGTACTTCGATGTCGGGCGTGATGCCGGTCCCTTCCCAGTTCGTGCCCGATACAGGGTTGACGGCCCGCGCGTACGGGACGGCCAGGCCCACATTCAGGCTCGGGAACACCTTGAAGCTCAGGGGGTGGGCGCCACCACCAGTAGTCTCACCGACTATGGTGCCGCGCTCCAGGTTCTTGACGTTGTACGTGAACTCCTCGGCCCCTGAGAACGTGTTGCTGCTCGTCAGCACGTAGAGATCGACATCCTCCATCGTCGGGCCAGGCACGTACGGGGCCGACCAGAACTGCTGGATCGAGTCGCCCTGCCTCGTGTGGAAGCTGTTGAGGTGCGTCGGCTCGTCGAGCAGGTAGGCCATGATGTACTGGATGAGAGAGGGGCTGCCGCCGCCGTTGTGCCTCAGGTCGATGACGAGCGCGTCGGTGTGCGCGACGAAGTTCACCGCCGCTGTCGCCGTGGGTCCTGCGAGCGAGGCGCGAGGGAACTGGTCGAACCTGAGATAGCCGACGTTCCCTTCGAGGATCTCCGCCTTCCTGAAGTAGAAATTCTCCTTCACGAGGCGATCGTGCTCTCTCTGACGCTCCAGCTCCGGGTCGTCCTCGTCGTCCATGAACTCCGCCATCATATCGTCGCTCATGTATCTCAGGCCGAGATGCCTGTCGCCGCTCACGTCCCTGAGGTCCTGGGCCAGCGCACGGGCGAACCCCGCCACCGTGTCGTGCTCGTCGTAGTCGCCCGCTTCGAGACGGGAGCGGAGGCGCTCTTCCATGTCGAGCGCGACGTCCTCGAAGACGTAGCTCTCGTTGAGCGTCGCGGTGACAGAGTCGACGATGGCCTCGCGGAGGTCCGGAGTGGCCTGCCGCCCGTCTCCTCCGGGGGCCTGCGCCGACGCGGTTGCTCCTAAGAGCAGAATGGCCAGAGCGCCGAAGGCGAACACGTGGCCGAGACTTCGCCTCAGACGGATCATCCGCTTCGCGAAGGTCATTGTTTCCTCCTGTGCGTGAAACATCTGCCGGGCCGGCGGCATGGCCCGGTTGCCCTGAGAGGGCGGCGCGGGAGGCTCCCGCTGGAGTTCCCCGCTTTTCGGTGCTGGTGTTCGAAGCCGGCCGAGCCCGAACTCGGAACCGCGCCCTGCCCGGGGTGTCGCTCGACCCGGCATACGGTCCCGGGCAGAGCCGCAGTTCACGAATCGGGGGGACCGATTGGTCGGTTCACATGGTTGGACACCGGTCAGGAGAAGATGGTTTCGTGCGCGGTGCGTGAAGCTCCTGTCGGAGCGTGAGGCTCCTGTCGGCGCGTGAGGCCCCCGGCGGCGCGTGAGGCCCCCGGCGGTGCGCCATGCCCCGGGCGGAAAGGCCGCACCGCTTCTCCCGGGCGGGGAAGACGACTGCCGCAGAAGTAGGCGGCTCTCGGGTCTACCTCAGGAGGACGATCTTCTCGCTGTCGGTGCCCGAAGATGAGGTCAGTCTTAGGAAATAGACGCCTGCCGCCGCCCTTCTGCCGGTCTCGTCGCGGCCGTCCCACTCGCAGGTATGGCGGCCGCCGGTGCCGGACCAGAGCCTTCTCACGCGCCTGCCCCGAACGTCGTAGATGTCGACCGAACTCGGGGCCGCCGCCGGAAGCTCGAAGCTGACGGTCACTGACCCGGCCGACGGTCGTGGCCAGGCGGCCGTCAGGGCCGCGGAGGAGCCATCCGGGTCGGGAACGTCGCTCCCGAGCGAAATCGTGACGGGCTGCGTCACGACCGTGTCGGCCCCGTCGCTGAAGAGAAAGCAGTATTCGTGGTCGGCGAGCGTGACGTCGACCTCGACCGAGAACGCAACACCGGCTGCGTAGTCATGCTGGGGGCCGGAACCCATCTCATGCGGGACACCGTCTACGACGGCTTCGCGAACGACCGGAAGGTGACCATCGGGATCGGTGTAGTCGACAGAGAGCCGGAAGACGGCCCCATTCGTCCCCTGCTCCGCGGTGAGTACGTGATTGCGATTCGAGAGACAGGGCGGGGAGTTCTGACCCGGCATGGCCGAGTCGGTGCGGCGGTAGTAGGCGTGCGCGCAGGTGCTGTCGGCCTTTTCGCCCAGATTCGCCGTCCATGCCACCGCCGTTCCCGCGCCCAGCACGTAGTACCCGCTCGGGTTGTCCTCGCCGAAGTACGTCTGAGCGTGCAGATCGGACAGCGAACAGCGCATGTGCAGGTCGCCGTCCGCGAGCTGGTAGTCTATGTCACCGACCCGCGAGTACGATGTGTCGCGTGAGTCGACGAAGTAGAGCCCGCTGTCGGCTATCAAAGGGACGTCCGCGTAGACGAGCGCATACGCGAAGCTGTCTGCGCCGGCGTCCGGGTTGTCGACGACGAGAGAGTACGCGAACCACGGGCCGAAGATCGTGTGGTATGTCGGCCACGACCCGGTCACGTTCGACAGCGTCGCGTAAAGGAACGAGTCGGAATAGCCGACCCGGAATCCGTCAAGGTCGAGCGAGTTGTTCAGCGGATCGACCACGTCGCCGCCGGTCTCGGTGCCGGGATCCGCGGTCAGATTGGGCGGGGGAGGGAAGACGTCGTTTCCGTTCGATGGCGAGCTGAACGAAGCCGAGCTGTCGTCCCGGACGACGAAGTAGTAGCGCACGCCGCCTTCACCGATGGGGAACGACGCGCCCCACGTCCCTCCCTCGTAGTGCGGGATCTCAGCGAGCGGAACGCCGGTCCACGTCGCCTGGGCGTCGGTCGAATAGAAAGCCGAGGCTTCCCCCGACGCGGGCGGAACGGTTATGTCGGTCACGTCGACGTTGACCGTCAGGTGCCCGTAGGGAACGTGCGCGCTGTTCCTGAAGTCGTCGAGCGCCGGGGGCGTGGCGTCGCGCGTGGTCGAGGCCACCGTGACCACGGACATGGCTGCGAGGAGACTCGTGGCGAGCGCTGGCATGCGTGTTCTCATTGGGCCCTCCGATTCCGCCGCCATGACGGCTGTTTCGCGGAGAGGTCCCGGTGTCGGATCCGGCGCGGCGCCCCGGCCGGTGACGCACCGCTACTTCCGGGCCTCCCGCCTGGCGTTGACGATCTCCTCCGCCGTGTCGTAGGGAACGGCCTCGTAATGCTCGAAGTGCATCGTGAACTCCCCGCGTCCGCTCGTGATATTCCGAAGCTCCGAGGAGTAGCCGAACATCTCGGCTAGCGGGACGTGCGCCCTGACGATGCTCGTCTTGCCCCTGGTATCCATCTCGACGATCCTGCCGCGCTTTGTGTAGAGACTGCCCGTTACGGCCCCGGTGTGTTCCTCGGAGGCCGTTACCTCGACGCTCATGACGGGTTCCAGAAGCTCGAGACCGGCTTTCCCGCACGCGTCGCGGAAGCCCTGGAATGCGCAAGTTCTGAAAGCCATCTCCGACGAGTCGACGTCGTGCGACGTGCCGTCGAGGAGATCCACGAAGATGTCCACCATGGGATAGCCGGCGTACGGTCCCTCCGCCATCGCGTCTACCACGCCGCGCTCGACCGACGGAATGAACTCGCGGGGGATGCGCCCGCCGGTGACGCTGTTCCTGAAGTGCAGCCCCGAACCCGGCTCCGCCGGCTCGACGCGGATCTTGATGTGAGCGAACTGCCCGTGCCCGCCGGTCTGCTTCACGTGCCTGTGCTCATGCTCGACGGAGCCCACGATCGTCTCTCTGTACGCGACCTGTGGCTTGCCGACCTCGGTGTTGACGTTGAACTCCCGACGCAGGCGGTCGATGATGATCTCCAGATGCAGCTCGCCCATTCCGGAGATGACGACGTCGCCGGTCTCCTGGTTCGTCGCCACGGTGAAGGTCGGGTCCTCGTCGGCCAGGCGGATGAGCGCCCTGTGGAGGTTGTCCCTGTCGGTTCGACTCTCCGGCCTCACGGCCATACCGATCACCGGAGCCGGGAACTCTATCGTCTCCAGCAGAATCGGGTGCTCGTCGCTGCAGACCGTGTCTCCCGTGGCGGTCTCTCCCATGCCGACAACCGCGCCGACCTCACCCGCGTGGAGGGCTTCGACGGCCTGCCTGTCGTCGGCGTGCATCTCGAAGAGCCGCCCTATGCGCTGTTTCTTGCCGCGCGTGGAGTTGTACACGATCTCGCCCGATCTGAGGACGCCCGAGTAGACGCGCACGTAGGTGAGCTTGCCCATGTGGCGGTCGGCCTGGATCTTGAACGCGAGAGCGGCAAGCGGCGAGTCGTCGCTCGGATGCCTCACGATCTCCGCGTCGCTCTCCTCCTTCGTGCCTATGATGGGGGGGAGGTCGAGCGGGGAGGGCAGGTAGTCGATGATGGCGTCCATGAGCCACCGGATGCCCTTGTTCTTGAACGCGGCGCCACAGAGGACGGGGATGATGTCCCCCGCGATGGTGGCGTGTCTCATCGCCTCGACGCGCTCGTCTCTGTCCGCCGTCTCGCCCTCCAGGAACTTCGCCATCAGGTGGTCGTCCTGCTCGCTCAGGCGCTCGATCATGACCTCTTCGGCCGCGCGCGCGTCGTCCGCGTACTCCGCCGGTATGTCCTCGACGCGCACATGCATCCGTCCGTCGTCCTGCTCGTCGTAGTAGACCGCCTTCATGCCGACCAGATCGATGATCCCCTCGAACTCGTCCTCGGCGCCCATCGGGAGCACGACAGGCACGGCGTTGGCTCCCAGCTCCCGCCGTATGTCGGCGACGACTCGATCGAAGTCGGCGCCTATGCGGTCCATCTTGTTGATGAACGCGATCCTCGGGACGCCGTACTTGTCGGCCTGCCTCCACACGGTCTCGGACTGCGGCTGCACCCCTCCGACGGCGCAGAAGAGCGCGACCGTGCCGTCGAGCACGCGTAGAGAGCGTTCCACCTCAGCCGTGAAGTCGACGTGTCCCGGCGTGTCGATGATGTTGATGCGGTGGTCCTTCCAGTAGGCGGTCGTTGCGGCCGAGGTTATCGTTATGCCGCGCTCGCGCTCCTGGGCCATCCAGTCCATCTGGGCCTGACCGTCGTGCACCTCTCCCATGCGGCGCGTCCTGCCGGAGAAGTAGAGGATGCGCTCGGTGACCGTCGTCTTTCCCGCGTCTATGTGGGCCGTCAGGCCGACGTTTCTTATCGTGCTCTTGTCGCTTCGGGACATTCGTCCCCCTTCCTGCTTCGATCAGTGCTCGCCGCCGGCCGCGCGGAGCCTCCATCACGAGAGAAGAGGCGCAGCGCTCAAGGCGGCGCGATCCCGCGCGGCGGCCACGTCGTGGGTAAACGACAGGGAGCGTTCGATGTGGCTCGACACCCGAGGCGAGGCCGGCGTTCAAAGCGCCTCAACATAGCACAGGAACGGGCCCGGCGCTAACCTGAACGGGCTCGCGTCGGGCCGGAGCGGTCGACGGCGCCGGCACGAAGTGGACGGCGAACTTCCGCGGCCGTCTGTTCCGCCGCGGAGCCCGGGCCAAAGCGAACGGGGAGCCGCAGGCGGCTCCCCGTCGCTCTTCCCGCCGCGCGGGGGCCGACCATTCCCCCGGGCGCGCGGTGTGTGCCGTCCCTTACTTCAGCATGACCATCTTGTGCGACTGGGTGAGATCGGGGGTGCTCACGCGGGCGAAGTAGACTCCGCTTGCGCACTTCTGCCCGTGCTCGTCCGTACCGTCCCACACTACCGTACCGGAAGCGCCCGCGGTGAGTTCCTCGCTGAGCAGAGTCTTAACGAGCTTTCCGGAGATGTTGTAGACCTCGATGGTCACGGGGCCGGCCTGCTGCACGCTGTAGGCGATGTTGGTGACCGGGTTGAAGGGGTTCGGGTAGTTCTGCGACGAGACCTTGCCGCTCGCGACGGCGTCGTCGGCGCCCGTCTCGGGCTCGTCGTAGACGGCGTTCTGCGGGTCGAACTCCGTCCAACCGGCGGTCCACTGCTCGTCCATTGTGAGGCCCGGAGCGAAGGCGCCGCGGTACGACACCTGCTCGAAGTTGCAGTCGACGCACTCGCTGTGCGCCCAGTTGGCGGGGGTCGTCACGAGCTCGGACGTCACGAGCGGTGTCGGGTCCGGGTCGTTGAGGTCGCTCATGTCGGTCAGGCCGACCGAACTCGGAAGACGCGGCTGCGAGTGGAGCGGGTTGTTGCCGGGCTCCGCGTCGAACCAGGCCGTCACGCCGGCCCAGCGGCCCTCGTCGTGCACCGACGTCGAGCCGGACGGACGCTGGCTGGCCTGGATGCTCGTGTAGTGGAAGTTCATGTCGTCGTTGATCGCGCCCGTCTGCGTGCAGCCGTCCCTGATCGTGAGACCGTACGGGAAGCCCATGATGACCGAGTTGAAGAGGCTCTGAAGCGAGCAGCGGCGTATGCACGCGGCGTACTCGAACGCGTGCACCGGCGGGAGCGTGGTGTCGTCGGTGCGCTCAGGGCCGACGATCGTGCAGCTCGCGAAGGTCGGGTCGGTGACCGGAGGCGTGGTCGCCGCCGGCTTATAGCTGTCCGACTCGAAGCCGTTCGCCTGGCCCTCGAGGTCCGACCACAGCGGATCGCGGATGTGGAAGCAGAACTGGTGACACCCCTGGTGGCCGAAGTCGGTGTCGAAGACGTCGTCGATGCCGCCCAGGGCCACGAGGTAGTTGCCGGTGTCCTCGGGGCCGCGGCCGCCGCCCTGAACGCCGCCGAACCACTCGAAACTGTCGTCGTTGGAGTAGCTGACCTGGACGTGGTGGATCTCCGTCTCGGAGCCCACTCCGCCCATCGTCAGACCGTTGACCTCGTTGCCCTCCTCGATCCTGTAGCCGGGGTACTCGATCCGGCAGTAGTAGAACTCGCCGGAATCGTCTGCGGGATCGTTGCCGCCGAAGTGACCTTCGATAAGACCACCCTCGATCACGGGCTCGACCCTGTTGCAGGGCGCCTCGCCGAGTATGATCACGCCGCCCCAGTCGCCGGGGTTGCGGTTGCCCGGGTCCTTCAGCGGGGCGAAGACGATCGGGCGCTCGGCGCTGCCCGTGGCGTGGATCTGCGCGCCACGCTGTATGCAGAGCACGGACGCCGTGTCGCCGAGGACCGTCGTGCCCTCGGGGATCGTGATGCTGTACGTCGAATCGACGTAGTAGAAGCCCGTGAGGACGTAGAGCGTGTCGGCCGACAGCGTGCGGTTCCAGGTCTGGTGGTAAGGGGTCTGCGCGGGCGAGCCTATGCCCGGGCCCAGCACGACCTGCGGCTTCCACCCTGCCAGCGCCTGGCCGGCGAAGACGGTGCTCACGAGCACCAACGCCAGGATGGAGATCCTTATGAACGACTTCATCTAACTTACCTCCTTGGAGAACTTCAACACTGGTCCGCTTCTCCGAAACATCATCCATCGCCGCGCGTTAAACTCCCGGACTGCAATGCGCCCGCGCGCGGCGAGCGGTTGCTAGTGACCGTAGTGCGCGACGAAGAGGGTGGCGTCCTGGACGCCGACCGCTCCGTCCCAGTTGAAGTCACTGCGGCCGTTCGACGTGCCGTAGTCCGACACGAAGAGCGTGGCGTCCTGGACGCCGACCGTGCCGTCCTCGTTCAGATCGAACGAGATCGAGTCGATCGTGTCCGAGTCGTTCAGCGCGACCGTGTAGATCTGCGCCTCGATCGTGATCGTGCCGACGATCGTCTCGTCACCGACGACCGCGTAGCGGATTTCGCCGTTGACGTC
>WJLY01000051.1 GCA_014728245.1 Candidatus Effluviviaceae Genus IV sp. | reverse complement strand
CGGCAGCTTGTCTATCTCCTTGCCCAGACCGGTCCGTATGCCGGACACGTCCGCTCCCAGGCGCTGAAGTATCGGCAGGACGATGCCCTCGCGCTGTTCCAGGAGCGCGTGGAGCAGGTGCTCCGGCGTGATCTCCTGGTGATTGCGCTCCATGGCGAGGTTCTGCGCCTCCTGGACCGCCTCCTGAGCCTTCAGTGTGAATTTGTCGAGCCTCATCTGTGTCTACCGCCTCCTTACGTATCGGCGCCTCGCGAGACGGTTCCCGGGACGCCTGTGGTGTATTTGAGTACGCGCGCCGGCCAGGCCCGGTCTCGGACAACGATCGTCCTCGCCCGACGACTAGACCCAGCTCCCGCCGGCGGAGCTCCTCCTGCCAGCTTGCTCGTGCTCGAGAGCCCTATGGCACTCTGCCATACGGCCTTACCATTTTCGATGCAGAAAAGGGAAATCTGATTCAGGGTGATCGCTTCCTGCGAAGGCGTTCAAAGCCACAAGAGCAGTCGCCTGATGACCAAGATGCCAGCAAGAGCTGTTTCTTGGAGACGCCCCGCACGTTCCGCGCGGGGCGTCAAGACAGGTCATCGACAGCGACATCGCGTCATCACTTCAACAGCGCGAGCTTCTTCTCGAGCCTGTCATCGCCCGTGGTTAGCCTGCAGAAGTAGATGCCGGAGGAGACGGGCTGGCCGCTATCGTTCTGACCGCTCCATCTCACCTGGTGCCAACCTGCCGGCTTCTCGGAGTCAACGAGCTTCGTGACTCGCCTGCCGGACACGTCGTACACGGCTACCGTGACGTGGCCCTCGGAAGGAAGACCGTAGCCTATGACCGTGTACGGGTTGAACGGATTCGGGGCGTTACGCAGCTCTGCCGCGAGCGGAATGGTCTCTTCCGACTCGTCTCCCTCTTCGCCCTCGCGGCCCCTGACGGGCGGGTTCTGAAGATATGGCTGCCAGTCGGCCAACGGTGAGAATTTCTTCCCGCTAGGTCTGTACGTTCCCCACCAGTTGTTCTCCGCCTTCACGACAGGGCCGAAGCGGACGTAGACCGCCCATTTCGCGTCGGACGCGTCCACGCTGTTGTTCCCGTCAGTCGTCGAGGCATTCCCAAGATCCGGCTTCGCTGACATTCCGGACTCGACCCAGAACGCGTTCTTCTTGCCGTCGATCGTGTTCCATCTGACCGTCGGGCAACCCTCGTCGAAGTACATGCCAGTCGACCCCGTAAAGATCTGGTTGTCGACGATGGTGTTCCCATCGATCATGCCTTGGTCTCCGTACCCCGAGTGGCCATACCATATGCCGCAGTCGGGGATGTCCGTGATCTCGTTGTCCTGAATCAGAAGATCACCTTTCGATCCATAGACGTATAGCCCCGCCAGGGGGTCGACCAAACCCGGCGACGAGGCCCGGACGACGTTGCCGATAATCTGGGAGCCCTCATCGTAGTAGCTCGTCATCCCGTAGGTCGTGCAGTCCTCAATCGTGTTGCCTTCAACCCGGGCATCGCAGATGCTGAGCCCGATCCCGGTGATCGACGAGCTGACCGTGTTGTCCAGCAGCTCCACGCAGCTCCGCCCAGAATCGCCCGCGCACGAAATCCCTAATACCGAATTCTCTTCGAACTCGCACCCGACGATGCTTAACGTCTCCGGAGCCACGGCCGTGGCTCCAATCACTGCGTGCCGCACGTCGCAGCCGTCCAACCACGTTCTCGAGCCCTGCTGGAGGCTCATGCCGAACCACTGCCCCGGCGCCCGGGAATCGGCCGACGAAAGGAACGACGTCGGAGAACTCTCAGACCCGGAAGCGCTGAGCTCACCGTGTACGATTAGCTCCGAGAGTCCTGAGTTGGATCCCGACGATTGGTCGTCAGCGTTCGGTACGACTCGCACGGTCGTCCCCGGCTGGATCCTGAGCGACGACGTGCTGTCGACCACAACGTCGCCGGTCACAAGGTAGTCGCCCCACCACGAGACCGAGGACCCTGGCGGGTACGGACCAGAGACAGGCGTCTCGTAGGTCCCGGTGCGGCGTTCGTCATGCTGGTCAAGAGACCACCGAAGCTCCTCACCCTCCTCCCAATACTTCAGACAGTGGAGCAGGGCTTCGCTCTCCGGGAACCACGTCTCGAGCATGAGGTCCTTGTCCATGTTCGAGATTACCGGCGGTCCCAAGTGTTGTCCCCAGAAGAAGAGTGGCCGATCCAGGAATCCCCGGAATTCCTGAGTCCCCGTGGAGTAAGAGAGCACGCTGACCAGCGAGTAGTCCCTGGGATACGGACCTACGAACAGCCAGCTTGAGGAACCTGTGAACACCTCTGGATCACTATCCCCGTTGAGATCTGCCAGCACAGGCGCGGTGGCAGTACCCGGTGGGATCTCAGTAGACGCCGATGGCGGCTGCAGTGTACCACCCTCATCGTCGTACTGGAGCATGTACACATGTCCCGGTTCCGCCTCTTCATCGGCCTGTGTCACAGCGACGATCCCAGGAACGTCATGGCCATTCAGGTCAACCACCGCGATCCCGCTAACCCACTGCGATGACACGTCCCAGCTCTGGAGGAACTCGCCGCTTAGAGCGTCCCTACACTCTACGTTCCTGAACCCACAAACAACCTCCAGTCCGGGCTGACCATCTATGTCGGCAATCACAGG